>RFHN01000039.1 GCA_003695835.1 Armatimonadota bacterium | reverse complement strand
GTCGCGCTGCCCATGCTCTTCGCGGGCATCCCCGCGGACGAAGCGGACGATCGCGCGGCCCGTCTGCTCGATCTTGTGGGGCTCGAGAACCGCTACCATCACCGCCCATCCGAGCTTTCTGGCGGACAACAGCAGCGGGTAGCGATCGCCCGCGCCCTCGCGAACCAGCCTGCGATCCTTCTCGCCGACGAGCCAACCGGCAATCTTGACCTAAAGACCGGCCAAGAGATCATTCACCTCTTGCGCAAACTGAACGAAGAGCAGGGGGTTACGATCATCTCCGCAACCCACGATCTAAAGATGGTGGATGTGAGCGACCGGATCATCCACGTTCGGGATGGAAGGGTCTCGAAGATCGAAGCGCGCGAGGATGTCCGGCTTCAGGTCGGAGGGTTGGAAGAGGAGAGTTCGTAGACGTTCGGCGCCCAGCCGATCTGGTCCAACGCGGCTTCGTAATCCTGCGCCGTGAGCTGTTCCGGATCTTTCCCCAAATAGGCCACGAGGACGCCCTCCATGACGTTCGTCCCAAACGATTCTCCTTCGATGTTCGGCGTGCTGGTGATCGCGCGGGCAGCCCCGGCCTCTGTCAGGAACTCGAGGTCTCTGGCACGGAGTGTATTTGTGAGGATCGTCTTGCCCGCGAGTCGGTCCGGACAATGGCGTCGGATGTAGTGCCAATCCCCACAGATCAGATCGGCCTCTTCGAATGCCCACGTGTACTTCGGTTTTCTCTGTTCCTGCTTCTCGCCGGTCGGATAGAACCATTGGAAGGGAAGTTGTGTGATAATGGGCAAGAGCAACTTGCCGAGGATTCGGATTGCGCCGTAGGAGCGCAGCCGAATGGGCAGTCCTAAGCCAAACATCGCGTCGCCGAAGACAACGTTGGGGCAGACGTCGGCGAGCGCGCGCGCCATGCCGAAGCGGTCCACCGCCATGGTGAGAAAGCAGCGCATGCCGCCGAAGTCGAGAATCCCCTCGTCGCGCAGGCGATAGATCAGTTTGCGCTCGAGAGTGTTCTTGAGGCCGCTACCGTCCACGACAGGAGTTCTCTTAGCGCCCGAGACCAGCTTTCGGATTTGACGGAACGTGTACCGTTTGTCGTCAATCCATAGGTGTAGGTCGGCGCCTCCGATGCCGAGTGCGTCCGCTTCGCCGTCGAGCCGCGCGAACATCTCTGCGAATCGGCGCAGATCGCCATCCACGCCGATCCGCTCGACGAGGAACTCCTCGCCGAGAATGCTCACGCGACTCGACTTGTCTCTCTTGCTCGATCCGAGGCTAACGGATACGACGCGCTTCACTTCAGCGGATCTCGCCCGGCGGTCTCCGAGGGAAGTTTGGCGTCGTCGCCGCCGCCTGAGCCTGAGCCTGCTGCGGCGGATGCGTCAGCGCATCCTCAATCAGACGACGCAGATCGTCCAGATGCAAGCCGGTTTCCAGGTCGGCCGCGTTCGGGATCGCCTTGCGGACGAGATTCACGATCTGCCGGAGTTCGCCGATGGCGCGCGCGCGGACCTCGCTGCTCGTATTCGACACCTTTCCGATCAGCAGGTTCACATAGTTGCGTTGGAGCGCACGCCGATACAGGTCGACCTTCGGTTTTTGCGCAGTCAGCTCGGTGAAGATCGCGCCTCGTAGGTCGTTGAGCAGCTCACGAACCGAGTAGGCTTCCTGGCCGAAGCGCTGCTCGAGATCCATGAGTCGCTCGAGTCGCGCATCGTTGAGAAGCTGACCGAGGACTCGATTCTGGGACGAGGCGAGTCGATCGGCCGCGCCTTCCGGTCCGAGTTTCCGGAGGACCGTTTCGGGCATCAGCCAGGTGGGCGTCTTGAGGCACTCTTCGGCGAGTAGCTGCACCGCCGCCTTCTGGCGTTCTTTCGGAACCATCTGATACGGATCACCGCCGCGTCCAACGTGATAGTTCGTCATCACGACTCCGCCCACGATGTTCGCCACATGTCCGAGTTCCAGGTTGTATTGACCCCAGACATTGCCGTACATCGCTTCGAGGTCGTCGTAGTTCTCGCCGAACTTCGCCGTCGCCGGCATGAGGTAGCCCATGACCCTGCGGAGGTTCTTCAATCCGAGGCGGGTCGCTTCTACGCCGTCGGAACCAAGATCTTCCGACTGCTGGGACGGATCCATGCCGGCTCGGTTTGCGCCAAAGCGCAGCGTGGGATCGTTGACCTGGCGAGAGGCGATCAGATCAAGCTCCCGCTTTTCGTCCTCTGGGTCTTGGGCGCCCGGGATCGGTTTGTATCCCCATTCGATCGCAAACTTGTCGTAGGGCCCGATCATCGGGATGAGACGAGCGCCGTCTCCCGGCTGCGCGACGTAGTTGAAGCGACCGTAGTCCATGATGCTCGCTTCATCTCCATATTTGTGCGTGAATTCGGGATCCCGGAGCTGCTCGACGGTATAGGCTGACGACGCCTTGAAGTTGTGCTGCAAGCCGAGCGTATGCCCGACCTCGTGCGCCACGACGTAGCGCACAAGCTCGCCCATCAACTCGTCTGGGAACGGCAGCTTTTGGGCCTGTGGGTCATTCGGCGAGGCTTGCGTGAAATACCATCTCGTGAGCAGGTTCAGAATATTGTGCCAAACGATGATATGGGCCGAGATAATCTCTCCGGATCGCGGGTCGTGCACATGCGGGCCCATCGCGTTCTCCGTTGGCGTGGGGGCCCACCGGATCACCGAGTATCTCGCGTCCTCCGGACTCCACGAGGGATCGTCCGGCGGATCCATCGCGAGGATGGCGTTCTTGAACCCGGCCTGCTCGAAGGCAACTTGCCAGTCCTCGACGCCCTGCTTTACGTAGGGGCGCCACTTTTCGGGCACTTCGGGGCTGATGTAGTAGATGATCGGCTTCACCGGTTCGCTGAGCGGCGCGTCCGGATCCTTCTTCTCGAGTCGGTATCGAGTGATGAATCGGCGCTCGGCGACGCGATGCTCGTCCGTGCCATAGTCTTGGAAGCTGACGGTGAAGTAGCCGACGCGATCGTCGAACAATCGCCCCATCATAGGCTTTTCGGGCAGCAATGTAATACTGTAATGGACGACCGCCGTATTGCTCGGACCGCCCGCTGCCGCCCCGCCTAACCGGAATCCTCCGCCAGCCTGCGCGCCTGCGCCCTCGCGGAACGTAAGCGTGCTCGTCACGTTCACGTTGTTCGGAAAAGCGAAGACATCGTCCAAGAAGCTTCGGCTCGCATCGAGAGCGCCGACCCCCAGGCGGCTCCGCACAGAGAATTCGGGCGGGTCGCTGACAAAGAACCGAGAGACGTCGATGACAGGATCGCCCTGGTCGTTCCTGGCCTGCACGTCGAACACTTCGACGATGGGGGAAACGTTGGACGCTTCCACCGCCAGTTTGATCCGATCGCCCTGGGTGGCTCGAATCGTGTAGTTCACCGTGCGCAGCAGAATCTTGTCCCCTCGCTGCTCCCAGCGAACAACGCGATCCCCTGCCGCAGTTCCGCCGTAACCGCCCGCGGGCGTCTTGCGGATTTCGGTGACCCACAACATATCGCGACCCAACAGGCTCTTCGGAATCTCGAAGAGAAGCTTCTCTTCATGCCGATGAACCTTGAACATGCCCTCTTGGGTCGAGTAGTCGCTGGTTACGACGTCCTCGTAGGGCTTGGGTCCCTGCTGTTGCTGGGGGCCTGGTCGTTGCCCGGCGGCTCCGCCTGGGCCGCCTGGCCCTCGCCCGCCTTGCGCAAAGACGGAGGTAGCCAGGCAAAGGACGAGAAGGGAAGTGGGTAACGTCTTTCTCATCGCATATCCTCCGGCTTAGACTACCGAAACCGACGGGGCAAAAGTGCCACATCCCCTTCGGTACAATCCGAGCGAATGGAATTCACCTTGACCCAAGAGCACGACCTGATTCGCGAAAGCGCGCGCAAGTTCGCCGAGACGCACATCCTGCCTACCATCCGCGAGAGGGACGCCAAGCACGAACCCGATCCGGACTTTCTCAAGAAAATGGCGGCCGCGGGGCTGACCGGCGTGGCCCTTCCCGCCAAGTACGACGGGCAAGACACTGACTACATCAGCCTTGGCATCGTGTGCGAAGAGCTCGAACGCGCGGACACGAGCGCGCGCGTCGTCATGAGCGTCCATAGCGGGCTCCATTGTCTGACTCTGCTCCAATGGGGGACGCCTGAGCAGAAAGCGCGATTCCTGCCGCCATTGGCCCGGGGCGAGAAGATCGGAGCGTTCGGGCTGACCGAGCCGAACGCCGGTTCCGACGCGGTACACATTCGCACGCGCGCAGAAAGGGTAGGGAACGAGTACATCCTGAATGGCGAGAAGACGTGGATCTCGCTGAGCGACTTCGCCGACCAGTTCCTGGTCATCGCCGTCACCAACCCGAACGCCGACTCGCCCGCGCGAGGGATGAGCGCTTTCATCGTCGAGCGCGATCGGCCCGGGTTCTCATCGCGACCGATCAAAGGGAAGTTGGGAGTTCGGGCCGGCAACACCGGACAGATCTTCTTCGAGAACGTCCGCGTGCCAGAAGAGAACCGCATCGGCGAAGAGGGCGAGGGCTTCAAGATCGCCATGAGCGCGCTTGATCACGGGCGCTACACAGTGGCGGCCGGCGCCGTCGGAATCATCCAGGCCTGCCTGGATGCCTGCATTCCGTATGCGAACGAGCGAACCGTCGGGGGCGAACCGATCGGCAAGAAGCAACTCGTTCAGCAGATGATCGCCAACATGGTCGCCGGTGTGGACATCGGCCGACTGTTGTATTACAAAGTTGGCTGGATGAAGAACGTCGGCATGCGTCACACGCGGGAAGTCTCTTTGGCCAAGTGGATCAACTGCAACAACGCCTTCCAGGCTGCGCACGACGCGATCGAGATTCACGGCGCATACGGCTATTGCGACGAGTTTCCGGTGGAGCGGTACTTCCGAAACTCGCGTGGCGCGATTATCTACGAAGGAACCCGAGAGATCCATACGCTCGTGCAGGCCGAGTACGCACTGGGATACCGCCAGGATCGGCCGCTTCGGTGCACGTTGCCCACATGGCCTTTTGGCGAGGACGCTTGATCGGCGCGGGAGCAGATATACTCGCGGCTGAGGAGGAGAGTCATGGAACAACAGCCTTATCAGCAACTGAGTCCTGGTCCGAGTGTCTTCCAAGGGGATCGCGTGCTTGGGATCCTGGGGATTGTCCTGTTTTCGTGTTGCGCGCTGCTCGGCGTTTTTGGTGCGGTGAGCCAGGCCGTGGGCCCGGGTGCGGAGGTGCCGCCGGAACTGCAGCCTCAAGCCTGGGAGACTGCTGTGAGCCTGCTCGCAAACATTGGCATGCTCGTCGGCTCGATCGGGCTTGCCATGGGCCGGAAGTGGGGGATGCAGCTGCTCGTCGCCATGGGTACGGTCAGCATCCTCTATCTGATTTACAGTTTTCTTCAGTTTCCGGCGAAAGAGGAAGCGATACTTCGGTCGTTACAGGAGCAAGCAAAGTCAGAAGAGGAGATGCGCGGCATGGAGTTTGGCGTCCGGGTAGGCAGGTTCTTTATGCTCATCTACGCGGTGCCGATCCTGCTGTACGTGTTGTATCCTGCGCTTCGGCTGGGCGGCCAGATCGGTCCTCGTCCGGAGTAGCGGCCCAAAACGGATAGCCCAAAGCCAGAGGGAAGGGCTACGGTGAATTGGTCTTCGGAACACGACCCGTACAACGTACCCAAACGCTCGAACGGTGGCTCGAGCGCACCGGGTGAGGCTGAGCCAACGCCTCCTCCCATTCTGGAGGCCCCAGACACACCGGAGTCGCCGGGCGGAATGAAGCGCGAAGTATTCTGGATGTACTACTTTCCGGCCATCATCGTTCTTGGCGTCGCTCGCGCCACCTTTGGTGAGTCGGCGCTCGCCGGATACGTTCTCTTCGTTCCCGTCCTGATGTGGATGTTTTTCCAAAGGCTCAAGAACCTCGGATACGAACCGCTGCTGGCGGGCCTGCTAGTGGTACCGATCGCCAACATATGGCTCATAGCCGTGTGTCTGTTCGGGCCGGAGAACTTTGCGCGGGTCAAGAAGCTCGATCGCGTCGGCAACGGTTGCATTATCGGCGGGCTTCTTGGAGTCGTCCTTTTCATCCTCCTCCTGAGTCGCTTCGGATAGCCGTCGCTACCCTGCTGAGGCGCCCACCTTGTGTGTTGCGGCGGGAAGGTAAAATATAACTATGACCATGCACTCCCGCAGATGGAGGGGAACGACGAGAGAAGGCGCGGAGCCACCGCCCGCCGTCGAGCAAGAGCCGATGGGCTCGCCTCCCGGCCTCCGAGAGTTCTTGGCCGCCGTTCGGGAGCGCGGCCTGACTCGCGAGCAGTTCGTGTTGCTTTACTTGGCCTCCATAGTACTGCTCATCATCTTGCTGCATTGTCTTCCGTTCGCCAGGCCAGACCAAAACGATGGGATCCTTCCGCCGGCCTGGTACCGAAGACCCGTCTGGCCCTATTACGTTTTAGCAGCGTACGGCCTGTTGTGGGGATTCATTATGCTTTGGGCAGTTTGGCACCGGCTGCGAAACGCGAGAGGCTCAGGCTGGCCAATCTTCTTGGTGTTCATCCCGCGCGCCAACTTCGAGGCTGTTTGGTCCATTTGGTGCCATGACGAACACGATGACACTCTGGAATGGATAACCTGGAGGGGGCTTGCGGAGTTCTTCGGCGTTCTGATACTCACATGCTATGCGTTCTTTGCGCTCACGGGAGCAGTTCCAAAGGACGACTCAACGGAGCCGGATCCAGCATCCGCCTCTGGACAATTGGAAAGAGTCGGAAAATACCGGAGCCAGCACCTGCAAGAGGTCCTGGATGCCGTAGAGGAGGATCAATACGAGCGGCGATGGGAACTGCGGGTCCAAGAACTAACGCGAGACACGAGGACGGAGTGGGAAGCGAGGCGTCATGTGCGGCGCACTCTCCAAATGCCTTATCAAACTACGCCTCGGGAGCTGCCTCGACTCGCGCGGTGAGCGACTCGGAGCGTTTCACGTGCCGAAGAACCTCGCGAATCGTCTCCTCGCTCACGGGTTTCTCGAAGCTTCGAAATCCAGCCAAGTGGAATCCATGCTTTTGCGCCAGCTGCTCGATCTCCCGCACTTGGTCGGGTGAAACGGTCTTGCCCACTGTGAAGGGCTCCGGACGATTCTCGAGGGCCAAGAGCATAGTCTCGCTCATGCAGGCGTACGCGGTTTTCGGCGGAAAGCCGAAGTTGAAGCCAAAGTCCACCTCGCCCGGCACCTCGACGACCCCACCCTCGATCACGAGCACGTCCTTCCGCTCTTGGGCGACGCGTAGGCTTACATCGCGGGGGCGTGCGACGTCGCAGATGACGCTCCCGCTCTTCAGCATGTGGGGCTCGATCAACGCTCCGCCGGCGCTGGTTACGGTGACGATTACGTCGGCCTCCCGGATTCGCTCGATGTCGGTCGTTGCCTCCACATTCCCACCCGCCTTGCTGGCTTCGCTCGCGACGGCGGCCGTTCGTTCGTAGTCTCTACCGACCAGGATCGTTTTGGCGAACGAGGGCGCCATCAGGATTGCGCAGGTTCGGCCGATCGAGCCAGTCGCGCCGACCACCGCCAGCACTGCTTGGCTTGGTTGGATGCCGAGGAGTTTCGCCGCTTCCATGGCGCCGTCCATCGCCGTCGCCACCGTGTAGCTGTTTCCTGTGGTTACGGGAATGGGGCTTCGCTTGGCAATCGTTTCACCGCCGTCGCCCACGACAGCCGTAAACGCGCCCAGGCCGATGATCTTGGCGCCCAGATCGGCCGCAAGCTCGCAACATTCCAGAATCTTGTCATAGACAAAGTCGAGCGGCAGCTCGAGCATCATCTTCGGCGTCAGCGGGCAGCCGATGAACCAACCCTTCGTTTCCGCGCCCGTCGCGCTACGGATCCCCTTGATCTCGCTGAGCACCTGCGCGCTTTTCCGCTTCAGGAACCACTCGATGACCGGCTCCGGCAGGTATCGCGCGATGGGATACTTCCGCGCCACGTCGCGGCGGGCATCAATGGGATGGATCACGAAGGCGAACGGCGTCATTGCCGTCCGCCATTCTACACGACGCGCCCGACCGCGAGTTGCTACGCCTCGCCCGAATCGTGCCTCGCCGCCTCCGCCAGGAACCCCTGCCAGATCTCCAGTAGCTTGTCCAGCGGGATGGGCTTGTGCGTCTCCGGATTCGGGATGGACGTGATGCCGGCCTCGCGAAGTTTCGGAAGGTCCTCGGTGAGTCCCGTGACCCATGACTCGAGCGCGTCCACCTCGTCCTCCGGCGTGCCGGGCGCCCTGGTCAACTGTTCCGCCAGCCAGGCTGCCGTGAGAACGGATGTCGTCTTCACGCCGGCCCATTGGTCGGTAAGGTCCGAGTTCACCGCGTAGGTCAACTCCGTTCCCTTGTCATTCGTTAGGCGAACGACGGCGAGGGCTTGAAACTCGTTGTCGTGAGTCTCAATCTTCCCCGTGGCGCGGAATCCGCTCAGGCGGGGCTCGACGGAGATTTCCCAGAGCTTCCGGAACTGCTCCCTGGAGAGCATCTCCTTTTCCCGATCCATCAATAGTTCGTAGTACGCATCGGGATCGTTGTTGAGCGTGGCTTGGATAGCAGACTGCGCGATCCCTTCCAGGTCTGGCTTGCGGAGCGATGCCAACGCCATCCAAACGAGGACGGCGAAGGACACCGCTCCAGCCACCAGCAGGATCGGCGACCCCAGTTTTCTTTCAACCCTTCTCGGCGTTACCATGAGTTTCGATGCCTCAGTTCTGTTAGTTGTACTTTACCTCGCCCGAGAAGATGCAGCCCTCAATGTTCGTGGAGCGGTGGCAGATGCCTGGGCCCTGCCGCCCTCCCTGGAAGCCAAAGGACTGGATGCTGCCGTCCGGGCATTGGCAGTAGAGCACGCCGTACCAGCACTCGCAGCAGATCAGGCCAGGCCAGTCCGAGCACTCCGTGACGGACCACATGTTCCAAGGCATGCAGTCGCCTGGGCAATGTGCGTCCACTCGGGGACAATCCTCAAAGCAGAACTCCCCGAGGCTTGCGACAGCGTGCGGTGCGCCGATCGCAATGGCTGCCGCCACCGCGAGCAACGCCAGTTTCTTCAGTTGCTGTTTCATGTTTCCATGATCCTCCTTTCTGATATGAATAGGAAATGAGAGCCGGCGGATTCACTCGTCTCCGCCCAAATCGTCCCACCAGGATGGGTGGTACATCAGGCCAGTCTTGCGATACACGCTCACGTGGCCATCGAGATACACGCCAATCCCGAGATGTTCTTCATAGGAAGACATAATGGATGACGCTGGATCGTGGTTCATATCCGTAACCAACACCGCCTTCTCCTTGCGGGATTGGACGTAACGAAGCCACTGCTGGGCCGCGCTTCCCAGCTCGCGAGGGGACCAGAAGACGTGGAACACGCCAGGCTTGCCCGGCCCCGGATAATAGCCGAGAGAGCAAGTTACGTCCTCGCGCGTGAGATACCCCCCTTGGACCAGCGTATACATCGCCTGAGGCGGCAGACCCATCTCGTCCGAGTACCCATACGGGACCGTCTCCGACTGGTTCTCGCGGTACAGCATGATCGCCGTGTGTACTTGCCGCAGTTTGCTCACGCACTGAGCCACCTTCGCGCGACCGATCTGCCCCCGGATGATGGGATACATCAGAGCGGACAGCAGAGCAAGGATCGCCGTGACGCTCAATACCTCAACCATGGTCATCGCTCTATTTCGCATTCTTGTTGTCTCCCTTTGAGAGTTGGAATAACGCGCGGTCCTCGAACAGCTTCTCCATCGGAGCCGATTGCAACTTCCGCAAGGTGTGGCTTCGATCGAGAGCGTAGAAGCGCGGAGTGAAATACGCGTTCAATCCCCGCGTGATGGCGCCGTCCGGGTCCGCCACGTACCGGAGATCCCTTCGACCCTTGCCGAAGTGTTCTCGTACCTCCCGCTCCGACGACCGGAACACGAGGATCACCTGCGAGAAGTTCTCGGCAGCCAGCTCTTCAGGGTGGATCTTGTTCTTGGCGCAGCTGTTGCAGGTGCCCGCCGTGATCAAGAGCACGTCCACTACCTCCGAGTCTTCCTTGCGAATCGGGGATCCAAACACGTCCTTGTCAGGGAGATTTACCCTATATCCAATCGGCGGATCCAGCTTGGAGAAGAAACTGGCCGCTTTCGGTTGCTCTTCGTGAGACTCGGCTGGCCGTAGCCCAAGCTGAATCGCCCAAGCAGCCAGCAGCACCACCCAGAGAGCGAACATTGCCGCCCACGTCAGAAGCTTGGTTGCGCCGCCCTTTCGGAACATCAACATTCACTCTACAGGCGATCAGCGCAATTCGCTTAAGTAAAGTTGCCAGATTTGTATAGGTTGTGCGATAAATCCGGTATCCTTTACGGGTAGCGCAATCGCCGGGGCGGCCGTGCCATAATCAGCGGGAACCCATGACGAGAGGTCGAGCGTGACGTTCCCGGTCAAACTCAGTTTTGACGATGTGCTCCTGCAACCGAAGCGGACCGAGGTCCTGCCCCACGAGGTTGACACCTCCACCGAGTTGCTCCCTGGGATTCGGCTGCACGTTCCCCTGGTCTCCGCTCCGATGGACACGGTTACCGAAGCCCGAATGGCGATCGCAATGGCGCGCGAAGGCGGAGTGGGCGTCATTCACCGGAACATGTCCATCGAAGACCAAGCGGACATGGTGGATCGCGTCAAGCGGAGCGAGCACGGAATCATCCACAACCCGATCCGCCTCAGCCCAGACGACACGATCCAGGACGCTCTCGCCATCATGGAGCGCTACCACATCAGCGGCGTCCCGATTACCGACGAAGAGGGCACACTCGTCGGAATCCTCACGAACCGCGACATCCGCTTTGAAACCGATTTCAGCCGACCGATTCGCGATCGGATGACCTCGGGCAAGCTGATCACCGGCAAGGTCGGCACAACGCTCGAACAGGCGCAAGCAATTCTCCAGGAACATCGAATCGAGAAGCTCCCCCTCGTGGATGAACACGGCAAACTCCAAGGCCTGATCACGATCAAGGACATCCTGAAGGTCAAGCAGCACCCGAACGCCACGAAGGATTCCAAGGGACGCCTCGTCGTCGGCGCAGCCATCGGAGCGCTCCGCCAACCGTACGAGCGTGCGAAGGCACTGCAAGACGCAGGCGTGGACTTCATCGTGATTGACGCCGCACACGGGCACAGCAGAGGCGTCATGGAATGCCTAAAAATGCTGAAACAGAAACTGCCCGACCTCCCTGTCGTTGCCGGCAATGTGGTAGACGAAGCCGGCGTCAAAGAGTTGGCCGATCTTGGTGCGGACTGCCTTCGCGTCGGTATCGGTGCCGGCAGCATCTGCACGACGCGAGTCGTCGCGGGCGTCGGAGTTCCTCAGTTCAGCGCCGTCCTCGAATGCGCGCAGGCCGCGCTCAAGCTCGGGGTTACCACGATTGCCGACGGCGGAGTCCGGTCAAGCGGCGACATTCTGAAGTGTCTGGCTGCCGGCGCCAGCGCGGTCATGATGGGCAACATGTTCGCCGGCTGCGACGAAAGCCCCGGCGATATCGAAATGTATCGCAACCGAGCCTACAAGGTCTATCGCGGCATGGGCAGCGTCGGCGCGATGAAGCAGGGAAGTTCCGACCGCTACTTCGCCATCAAAGAGGGCGCCGCCATCGTTCCGGAGGGCGTCGAGGGGCGCGTGCCCTACAAAGGCCCGCTGCATGAAACGATGGTACAGCTCGTAGGCGGAATCCGTTCGGGTATGGGATATGTCGGCGCCGCAAACCTGCAAGAGTTGCGCGAGAAGGCCGAATTCATCCAGATCACGAACGCCGGCTTGCGGGAATCCCATCCGCACGACGTCTGGATCACCAAGGAACCCCCGAACTACTCCGCGCCCGCGTTCGGGAGCGACGAAGACTAAGCGCCCCGCGCCATACTCGAACCGTGCACTTCCTGCTGATCTACGACCTCGCTGAGGACTACCTCGAACGACGACCCGAATTCCGCGCTGAACACCTCGCCCTCGCCTGGGAGGCTGCCGAACGGGGCGAACTGCTCTTGGCGGGTGCGCTCAGCGATCCGGTGGACCAGGCCGTCTTGCTCTTCGACACAGAGAACGAGGATTCCGTCAAGCGGTTCGCCGAGGCGGATCCCTACGTCCGCAACGGCCTCGTGCGCCGATGGCGCGTCCGCCCCTGGACTACCGTCGTAGGCGAGCGCGCCCACACGCCGGTTCGTCCGCAGTAGCCCGATCGGGCAAAAAAAGAGAGGGGCGGCCCGAAGGCCGCCCGCTCCCATTCCAACCGAGGCTAGCTTAAAGGTCGAAAGGACCCAGGCGGCGGTTGTGGCCGTCGTCCGCAGGCTCCGCCACGTAAAGCGCGTGCACCTTGCAGAACGCGACCGCCCGACCGTCCTCCGTCCACAGCCGGACCCGACCGACGCGCCGGCAGCCCGGGTAGGCGCAAGAGGTCAGCCGGAAGTCGAGCTTCCGCATCAACCGCTTCCGAGTGATCCGATTCCGATTCAGGTTCTTCAGCATTGCCATAGTTTGGTTCCTCTCTTCGGCGCCCATTCGAGCGAACAAAGAGACGCTTGAGTTTGGACGCCGCAAATCGCAAAAAGGTTGCAGCCGGGGTCGCGGTTCTTGACGTAGGAAGAGATGGCAAAATACGATTGCCCGGCATGGCGCAAGGTTCGGTCTCATCC
>RFHN01000038.1 GCA_003695835.1 Armatimonadota bacterium | reverse complement strand
GGAAGTACTCATACAGTAGGGTCTCTGCGAACAGAATCTTTCCCTCGACGGTTTGCGTTCGCTCGATTCGCGTGATGAGATTGTCCTTCGCGCGGACGTACACCGTCGCTCGCCAACCGTCCTTCTGCTCGATGTCCAGCACATGCTGCTTCTCTCCGCCGAAGACGGCATCCCCCTCGCGGTAGCGGACGGTCGCGCCAGGCCCAGCCAAAGTCTTCCACGGCGCGCCTCCCGTCAGCAGCGACCGCATCAGCGGCTCGCGAACAGCACCGATCGAGACCAATTTGCCGAGCACATCCTCTCGGGGGACGGCGGACTTGAGAAGCACCGATCTCTCCCTATCCCAACCCGACAAGATCCCATCCTTGTACAGCACAGCCACGCTCAAAGTAGGCTTGTTGACGGTGACTCCAAAGCGAAATCGCCCTTCTCTTTCCCACCAGCCGTTGAGCTGCAGGGTGATTTGTTCCCCGTCGCTGAATGCGTATCCGCGTGCGGAGTACATCAAGCTCTTGAGCTGCGCATACTTTTGAGTAGAGTCCGATACGATGGCGCGGGATCGGTCGTCGTACACGGGCGGCTCGCCCAAGTCGCCGAACACCTCAACCCGGACCGCTCCCTCCGGGACGCGGAAGGAAGGTTCTCCGGCGGCCAGTCCCTTCGTCACCTGAAACGTCCATCGCGCGACGACTCCATCGGGGTCCTGCACAACCAGACTCGAAACCAGCCGCGTGGAAGGATCCGTCTTGAGGCGCACGGCGTATCCCTCCGCAGGCGACGCGACAAACTCTCCCCCTTCTTCCTGAAATTCCAAGCTGCCGAAGCCGCTGAGGAATGATAGCAGGCCGGTTGCCGGATCGAGGAAGATCTCCAGCGCGGGGTCGAGACCTCCGATCGTGGCGCGAAGGGCATCGAACATCCGCCCCGTCACTCGTTTTTGCATATATTGATCCAGCGCGGGGTCGTAGACGAGCAGCCGATCTCCCTCCACGTACGCGGTGCGCCGCGAGGCCGGAGAATGAACCTCTAAGAGGAAGCGGTCTGCCGTCCGGAAGACGAGCCGCCAGCTGAGGTCGCCCAGGCCGCGCCCGCGAACTTCCCCTTGGACGGTCACGCCAGCCAAGGCTCGGTGCTCGCTCAGCGTCTCTGGGGGCAATCCACGCACCTGAGCCAGGGCGAACGAAGAAGACAAACACAAAACTACCCAAAACCAACGCTTCATTCGAGAACCTCTTTGACCTTTTCAGCCAATCGGCGAGTCATGGTTGGAACAGCCGCGATTTCGTCCACCGCCGCGCGGCGGATGCCTTCGAGGGACCCGAACGTCCGCAAGAGAAGGCGACGCCGTTTTGGCCCGATGCCGGGTACCTCGTCCAGCGGGTTTCCGAAGAGTCGCTTATCGCGCAACTTTCGGTGATAGGATAGCGCAAAGCGATGCGCCTCGTCCCGCAAGCGACGAATCAAGACAAGGCCCGGCGCGTCAAGCGGCAGCTCGATCGGGTCTCGCCTCTCAGGCAGGAAGATCTGCTCGCGCCTCTTGGCGAGACCGATCGTCGGGACCGTCAGCCCGACCTCGTGTTGGGCATGCAACGCCGCGTGGAGTTGCCCTCGGCCGCCATCAATCACGAGCAGGTCGGGCAGTCGCTGAAACTTTTCCTTGCCCTCTTTCCACGCTCGGAACCGCCTCAGCACCGCCTCCCTCATCATCGCGAAGTCATCCGGCGACTCCGGGTTGAACTTGATGCGAAACCTTCGATACTCCGCTTTGGCCGGCTTGCCCTGTTCGAAGACAACCATCGAGGCGACGGGCGCGCTCCCCTGGATGTTGGAAACGTCGAACCCCTCGATGCGCCACGGCGGTCGAGGAAGCTGCAAGACTTGCTCGAGTTGCTGCATCGCCTCCTCTGCCCATTGCGCCTCCGCCGCCTCTTCCTGTCGCAGCTGCTCGAGAGCGAGCTCTGCGTTCGTCGCCGCAAGCTCGACCAGCCGCCTCCGATCGCCCCTCTTGGGTATCTCGAGGCGAACCGATTGGCCTCGCTTGGAGCGTAGCCACGACTCGATGATGGCGTGCTCTTCGATGTCAATCGGGAGCAGAACCTCGTTCGGCACTTCCGGCGCCTCGGCGTAATACTGTTTCACAAACTCTTGCACGGCTTCTGCCGGACTGCGGTCAGCGGTGCCATCCAGCTGAAACATCCTCTGGCCTATGAGCTTGCCACCGCGCACGAAGAACATCTGCACGGCTGTGCCTCGATCGTCTCTCACGAGCGCCACCACATCCTGATCCCTGCCTTTGGGTCCGACGACCTTCTGACGCTCCAAGACCTGCTCGATGCTGTCCACCGCGTCGCGCCATCGGGCAGCCTGCTCGAAATCGAGCCGTTCCGCTGCTTCCTGCATCCGTTTCTTGAGGTCTTTCAACAGGGCGTCCTGCTTTCCCTCGAGGAATTGGCGGGCGGCTTGCAACTCCCGTTCGTACTCTTCGCGGTCCGCGAGGCCGGCGCACGGAGCCAGGCACTGGCCCATATGGTAGTAGAGACAAGGGCGCTGCACCCGGTCGCCGGTCCAACTCTTGCCGCAAGGAATCAGTCGAAAGACCTTGTGCAAGAGACCCAGGGTCTCCCGAACCGCTTGCGCGCTCGAGAAAGGTCCAAAGTATCGTGAGCCGTCGTTCCGAACCCTGCGCGTGAACATCACACGCGGGAAGGGTTCCTTCGTGATGACGATGAAGGGATAGCTCTTGTCGTCTCGAAGGCGAACGTTGTACGGGGGCCGATGCCTCTTGATCAGGTTGCATTCAAGTACGAGCGCCACCAACTCGCTGTCCACGACGATCCATTCGATATCTCGGATGAGCGCGACCATCCGCGCGATGCGCGCCCCGAGGTTCGAGGAAGCGCGGAAGTAGGACCGAACTCGACTGCGCAAGTTGATCGCCTTGCCCACGTAGAGAATGCGTCCCGTTTCGTCCTTGAAGAGGTAGCAGCCGGGGCTGGTCGGCAGCGATCGAAGGCGCTCGCTCACTGCCTCTTTCGCCTTGGCGATCGAAACGCTCGTGCCCATCACTCTTCCGGAGCCACGGCGACCTGCCGGTTCTTCCACCGATGGTGAATCAGTTTGATCGCAAGCGGGATGACCGAGAAGAGCAGAAGGCCGAGGATCGCCAGTTCGAAGTTCTCGCGAACTACGGGAATACGACCCAACGTATAGCCCGCGCCGACACACACGAACACCCAGAGAAAAGCGGCGAGAACGCAAAACGCGATGTAGCGGCTGAACGTCATCCTGCCGATGCCCGCCACGAAGGGCGCAAACGTGCGAACGATCGGAACGAATCGAGCGATAATAATCGTCAGCCAACCGTACTTCTCGTAGAACTCGTGCGTCTTGTCGAGATACTCGCGTTTGAAGAAGCGACTCTTCTTATCCCCTTTGAAGATCTTCGGCCCGAGGTACTTCCCGATGGTGTAGTTCACGATATCCCCCGTCAGAGCTGCGGCCAGGAAGACCAGGGATACGAGCCAGACGTTCAGCCCAAACTCAGGTTGGGCCGAAAACATGCCTGCTGCAAACAACAGAGTATCGCCCGGAAGGAAGGGGGTTACGACGAGCCCAGTCTCGGCGAACACAATCAGAAAAAAGATCACGTACGTGGCGGTGCCGTACGTAACGATCAGGTCCTGCAGGTGCTCGTCTATGTGCAGGAAGAACTCAAGACCGGTCGCGAGGAAGTCCACTTCAATAGAGAATACGACAAAACGGGCTTAGAATGCGAACGCAGCCCCTGTCTGGGTACCCTTTGCCCCATGCGAATGGCACTGTTGTCGCTCGTTGTCGCTGTCCTGCTCGTCTCGGTCTCTTGCTCCAAGAAGGAAGAACCGGAACAGCCGAAGGGCTTCAGCAACGCCCAGCCAGGCCCCAACATGCAACCTCCCGGAGAGGGCGGGACGAGCCCAGCCGGTTCGGTTCAACCTCCCCCACCTGGTGGCATCCCGGACGAAAAACCCTCAAATCTACGGGGAGAAGAGCAGCCCGTCTACATAGACCCCACAGAGGAAGACGGCTGAAGGGGCACAGGGGCCCAAAGTTCGGGTAAGGTGTAGAGTATGCCTGGGCATGCTTTGCCGAGGCTTCCCTTATCAGGAGGATAAAAAAACATGAAGCGATGGATGATGATGATCGCCGCAGCAGTGGCAATCTTTGGTCTCTTTGGTTGTAGCGGCTCGTCCGATACGAGCGGTGACACCACGACGACGGCTCCGGCTGACAGCTCGGCTCAGCCCGGCCAACCGGCTCCCGAGCCCGGAACCGCGAGCAACCCCTGCGCTGGTGCCGAGAACCCGTGCGCTGGTGCCGAGAACCCCTGCGCTGGTGCCGAGAACCCGTGCGCTGGTGCCGAGAACCCCTGCGCTGGTGCCGAG
>RFHN01000037.1 GCA_003695835.1 Armatimonadota bacterium | reverse complement strand
GGCGGGGATATCACGCGCAAGCGAAAGTTGCTCGAGCGGCAGAAGGAAGGGAAGAAGCGGATGAAGAACATTGGATCCGTGGAGGTCCCGCAAGAGGCGTTCCTCTCCGTGTTAAAAGTTGCGGAGTAGGACGATGCCGCCCTACTCCGCGGTGGTTGTTGAGGCGCGGACGTTTAGTCCACTTTAATGCCCTTGCTCTTGAGAGCGTCTTTCATCGCGTCTTCGTTCCATCCGACGAATCGCGCGACGACTTTGCCTTCCGAATCCACGACGTAGTTGGTCGGATAGGCGCGCACCCCAAAGGCCTGATGCACCTTCACAGGCGCCATCACAGGCGTGTAGGAGAACTTGTTCTCGGCGAAGTAGTTCTTCACCGTCTCAGGCGAATCGCCTCGGTTGAATGCCAAGAGATTCACTCCCTGAGACTTGACCTTCTCGAAGAGCGCGTTCAAGTGCGGAGCCTCCGCACGACACGCCCCTCAGTTGTAGAACCAAAAGTTGATGATGGTGACCTTGCTCTTCTTGAGCGTCTCCATCAGTTTGATTTTGCTGCCGTCCGGCGTCTCCAGCTCGAAATCAGGAACCTTGCTCCCAACCGGGATCAGGTTCTTCTCGAGTTCCTGGATTGAGCTTTGGGCAGGAGCCGCGACGAACATCGTTGCCGCCGCAATCACTGCTGCTGTCAACATAAGCATTTCCTCCTTCGAAAGGCTTGCACCCGCCTGCACGCAGGCGAGACGCTGTCCAAGAGTATAGACGAACACAGGCATGCATGGTAACCGGTGCGCGGAGAAAAACGTGCGAATGTTCGCATGCGAACAAAACTCGTGACCTATCAAGAAGGATAGGCCCCGGAGGCGTCGAACGGAGCAGGTTGGAGGGAAGACATGGTCCGTGCAGTCGCCAAGAAGGGCTTCACGCTGGTCGAGATTCTCGTCGTTATCGCTATCCTCGCGATCCTCGCCTCGATTCTGTTCCCGGTCTTCGCGCGAGCCAAAGAGAGCGGGAAACGTGTAACTTGCATCGGGAACCTACGACAATTCTCGGCTGCAACGCTTCTGTATGCCAGCGATTACGACGACGTCCTCCCGCGAGCGGACGGCTGTCAGCCCTACAGCTCGCTGAATCCAGAGTTGAACCGTCCGGGGCGTGTTCCCGGAGATGGCTGCTCCCAGTGGCCGTTCGCTTACCGCTTCAACCATTACAGCTGGCCGAAGTGGTTGATGCCGTACGTCCAAACGGTAGACCTATTCGTGTGCCCGTCGCGGGAGCGGGACCCGACGATGTGGAGCGAAAACGGCGAGATCATGAACGCGTACGCCATCAACCTCGCGTTGACGGGAGCGCTGAACACTTGGGGCAACCCGAATCGGCTTGGGGCTTATCGGGACAGCTGGTTGGGCGGCAAGATCGGTAACGTTCCCGACCCCAGCTCGGCGATGCTGTTCATGGAGCTTTCGAGTAGCCGAATCAACTTCCTGCCGGTGTTCGTTACGCCGAGCGCCAACCGACAAGTCGCCTATCCCGCCGCGCTGCGCGAGCTTTGGGCGCCGATGTTCCTTCGGTGGCGCTCGCCGACTGACTGCACGCCTACGGGCGAGGTGGACCGGATTCTCATCCCCCACAACGAGGGCTTCGTTGTGGGTCGAGTGGATGGTAGCGCTAAGTGGTACAGCGTCGAGCGGTTTCTGTCCGAGACGCCCTCTCGGCGCGACTACGTCGTCCCGCCATACGCAGGCGGCTGGCAGTGCGGGCCGGTGGACGGTTCGCGTACGGTATCCGAACCACCCACGTGGACGGGTGAATGGCCGCTCTGGGCGTTGCACTGACGTCGAACGACGGACCTCGCTCGCATCGTCCACTATGTAGGAGGTTTCTGATGATTTGGTTGCCGCTTCTTGCTCTGGTAGCGGGCGCGCCCGCCCAGGACGCGCTCGCCGACCTGCCCGACCCGCAGGCTCCGGTCAGCGCCGAGTTTGTGGTTCGACCCCTCCGGGAGGTGTTGGATAGGCTTGGCCAGCAGATGCATGTGAAGCTGACGGCGGAAAAGGCGATCGAGAACGAATTGATTGTGTTGGTTTGCCAATCCAAGCCGCGCCTCGAGGTTCTCCGCCGACTTGCTTCACACTTCGATTGGAAATGGCAGAAGGACGGCGGCGAGTACCGGCTGGTACTGCCGCCCGAGCAGCTTCAGGCGGAACGGCGGCTTGCCAGGCAACTTCTCGTGGAGCCGGTGGAGCGTCTGCAGAAACACATGAAGCAGCTGCTGGAAGAGTCCGACCAGTACTCGGTGGAGGACGCAATCGCAAAATCGGACGAGCTGCTGGGGGAACTCGTCAATGCCCAAAGAAACGGGGCTGATTCGGACACCTCGAACCGCGCGGAGGCGAACTATCGTCGAGTGGAGTTGCGGTACAACCTCTTCAGCCGTATTGCCGTTCGTTGCCTTTTGAGTCTCGGTCGCGATCGAGCTGCGGCCTTCGGCGAAACGGGTCGCGTCGTCTTCAGCTCGAAGCCGACACCCAGGCAGCTCCCTTTGCCATCGGAAGCGATGCAGGATGTGCGCCAGCTGCTGGAGATGCTCTACATCGGCGCCCAAGACAAGGCGGGGCGGCAAGTTGACCTTCGAGGGTACGTTCCTCGCCAACTTTGGCTTGTAGAAGACAGCATCTACGATGCCGAACGAATTCTCGCAAGCCATCCGAACGATCTCATTGTGCGTGTTGCTCTCAGCCTGGATACTCGGCCACGCGTGACGGCTACTGGAAAAGTGGACATCGTCAGCCAGGACGGAATCCTTCTCGCGCGGCACCATATTGGGGTAGAGGCGCCCTTCGAGATTAAGCCTGTCAGGGAGGTACCGGCGGAATTCAACGTGCCGTTTGGAGACTCCCCTTTTCTCACCTACATCGCCAAGGACGTTGTGGAGGAAGGCTTTGAAGCCGGGAAGTTTTGGCAAAAGGGCAATCCCGCAGATCCGTTGGAGGACCATGGTCGAATGCTCGCGGAGATCTCTCGGTTGACCGGTGTGCCGGTGATCGCCGACGCATACGACGGCCTCGGTCAAGGGATGCCCTCGGCATTGGGAGCCAAGACCTGTGGCGAGATCTTGCAGCAAGCGACGAGCAAGTCTTGGTTGCCGGTTTGGAAGTGGGCCTACGATGGCGAGTGGCTCTCGTTGCGTTTTGAGGAGTGGCCTTTGGTTCGCTCCTCGAACGTAGACCGTGAGAGCCTGTTCCGTCTGCGCGATCGCTTCTTGGAGAAGGGACAACTGGACTTGAACGACCTGGCACCGGTCTTTGCAGGATCCGAGCAGACCTTCGGTTTCTACCGTAGCACGACGGGCCGCAGATCAGTCAACGCCTTCCTCGCTCTATGGGCAGCCGTTCCACCAAATCTCCGCATGAATGCCTTGCAAACGGGGCGATTGCGATACGGCGACCTGCCCCCCAGCGCGCGAGAACGGTTCAACGCACTGTTATACGAAGGCAATGCTTCTTTTCTGGCTCGCAAGCAGGACATATACGAAGACGAGCACCTGTCTTTCCTGGACCGCATTTACCAGCAGTTCCCGGAACTGGAGCCCCCGCGCGCCTACCAGCCAGGCTTACCGGACGACGAGGTCACACAGTTTCGTCCGATCTCCGCGCTTCCCGAGGACTCGCTGTACTTTCTTGTGGGTGAGTTTCCCGGCGTCTTGGTGTTTTCTCAGACCGGTCACCTTGACTGGGACAACATCACTATGCTTTCTGCGATCTCCGACCATCTCGTACAGTTTTATGGACTCACTGCGCGCTACGTGCCAGCAACCATTCGCGAGTACGCCATCGTTCTCCGAGCGGGCCCGATGACCAAGTATGTCAAGATCGAAACGTGCCGGTTTGATCCCAACGCAAAACCGGGAACGTGGATGGACATGCCGAAGAGCTTGCGGGACAAAATCGAGGAAGCACGGCGACGAAGGGAAGGGAGAGGGTAAGGATTGACAGTCGGTACCGCTCCGACTTTCGAGTATAAAACCCGGCGTTGACGCTGACTCTGTTGCACACCGCGGACCTCCACGGCTCAATGACGGACGAGATCCGAGACCGCCTTCTCGTCCTGCGCGAACGAGCGGACTTCTACTTCGACTGCGGCGATGCCGTCAAAGCGGGCAACGTCGGCGTTCCGACCTCGCCCGATCCCGTCTGGACCTATTTTCGCGATTTACGTTGTACGGCAGGCGTGCCGGGGAACCGCGAGTTTCATGTCTCTTCCTCTGTTTTTCGAAAGAAGCTGCAAGGGTGTTCCCATCCCCTGTTGGCGGCGAATCTTCACTGGAACGGCCGGGCGAGAAGACCGCTTTTGCCGAACTCCGAGGGCGACTTCTATTGGCCGAAGGGAAACGCTCTTCCGGCAGCGAAGGTCTTAGGCGAAATCGGATTGTTCGGTGTCATGGTGCCGATGGTGCGGGAGCGGATGGCTGCGCGGTTCGTGAGCGCGTTCTTGAATACGGACCCCGTCGAGGCGGCGCGCGACTGCGTCGAGTGGCTGCGACCTCGGTGCCGCCTTGTCATCGGCTTGAGTCACATCGGTCTCCGCGAGGACGTGCGTTTGTTGGAGCAAGTGAAAGGGATTGACATCCTGTTGGGTGGACACAGCCACGACCTTCTCGACGAGCCTCTCAGGGTCGGAGAGGGCTGGCTCATGCATGTCGGTTCCCATGCGTTCCAGGCGGGTCTTCACGAGTACCGGAACGGGACCCTCACCACTCACCTGGAGATTCTCCGCTCACGGCGTTGAGCCGCCGTACCACGCCTCGGCTGATGGGACGATCGTCAACCCCTCTTCCGTGCGAACGATCAGGTGTCCCTCGTCGTTGATCCCCACCGCCTCTCCGGGCCGACCGTCGAGAAGGTACGGCTTGCCCGGAGTAACGTCCCTCGCCATCCAGCGTCCGGCGAGCGCCGACCAGGCAGTGGGCTCGGGGACCTCGCGAATGGCGTCGAGGATCCGTTCCTGCGCTTCCTCGGGAGTGGGCGGCTTGCGCCCCGCGAGGAGCAGGGACGTCGCCGTCGCCTTGAGCTCGGAGGGGAACTCGGCGACCGCGAGATTGACTCCAATTCCGATCACAGGGATGCGGCTCTTTCCAGCGGGGATCATCTCAGAGAGGATGCCGCCGACTTTGCGCACTCCCTCGTCGAGGCAGAGGACGAGGTCGTTCGGCCACCGAAGAGAGAGGTCGAGCGCCTCTGCCACCGCGAGGGCGACCGCCATGCCCAGGAGTTGCGGTTGCTCCCAATCGGCATACGGGTAGAGCGCGAGCGAAAGAGCGAGCGCCCCCCCCGGGGGCGTGAGCCAGCCGCGCCCGAGCCGCCCGCGCCCTTTGGATTGGAAGTCCGCGCGGACGCCGACGATGCTCCGGTTCCCCTCGCGGACCCAGCTGGCCAGTTCGTCCTGGGTGGACTCCAGCTCCGGAACGAAGAGGATCGTTCCTTCGACCGGCTTCATCGGACTTCGAGGTGGAACGGCAGGGAAGGGGCAGAGTGCGTAATGGCACCCACGCTGATATAGTCCACTCCCGCTTCGGCGATCTCGCGAACGTTCTCCAACGTTACGCCGCCGCTCGCTTCCAAGGTGGCGCGGCCCTTCGCGATGCTCACGGCATCCCGGAGTTCGCCGATGCTCATATTGTCGAGAAGGATGACGTCAGCTCCCGCGCTGAGCGCCCGGTCCACCTGAGCCACCGTGGCGCACTCGATTTCGATTTTCAGAGTGTGGCTGACCTCGGCGCGCACGGCGGCGATCGCCTCGGCGATGCCTCCAGCGGCTCGGATGTGATTGTCCTTGATGAGGACTCCATCCGAAAGCGACATCCGGTGATTCCTTCCGCCGCCGCACCGAACGGCGTATTTCTGGAAGGCACGTAGGCCGGGGAGGGTCTTGCGCGTGTCCGTAATCTGGGCGCGCGTGCCGCGGATGGCGTCCACGAACTTCCGGGTCAGGGTGGCAACTCCCGAGAGGTGCATCAGAAAGTTGAGGACTGTGCGCTCCGCCTGAAGGAGGAGGCGGGTGTTGTAGTAGCCCTCGAAGACGACATCTCCCGCCTGGATTGGGTCGCTGTCCACGAACTTGTACTCGGCGAACTCGTCCGGATCGGCCCCTTCGAGCCACCCAAGAAGGTGGTAGGCGACGCCCAAGCCACAGACAATCCCGTCCGCCTGCGCTTCGATGTAATAGCTGGACTTGTGATCTTCGGGAACGGCGAACCGGGTGACGTCGCCGGTTCCCAAGTCTTCGCTGAGCGCCTGCTCGACGACGTCCATCCAAGCGAAGGGCGGGTCTCCAAAGAAAGGTTCCACAACCCCGTAGAATATCCGAAGGACAAGAGGAGGCTGGAACGGCTACAATAGGCGCGTGCCGGTCTGGGCTGTTGTGAACCAAAAAGGAGGGGTTGGCAAGACCACCACAGCCGTCAACCTGGCTGCCGTCTTTGCGGAGAAGGGAAAGCGGGTGCTGCTCGTGGACGCCGACCCGCAAGGGAACGCGAGTAGCGGTTCTGGAGTGGATCGGAAGGAGATCCGGTATACGCTCTACGACGTTCTGGTCGAGGACGTGGAAGCCGAAGCCGCCTTGATGAAGTCGGCAGTGCCGGGGCTCGAAGTGCTCCCGTCGAACCTGGATCTTGCCGGCGCCGAACCCGCCTTGTTGGGCAAGGTCGGGCGGGAGCTGGTCCTCCGCGAAAAACTGGAGCCACTGCTCCCGAACTATGATTGGGTGTTGATTGATGCGCCGCCCTCGCTCGGAATCCTGACGATCAATGCCTTGGCAGCAGCAGAGGCGGCGCTGATCCCGATGCAGTGCGAGTACTACGCGCTGGAGGGGTTGACCCAGCTCTTGAAGACCGTCGAGCTGATCCAGAAGCGGATCAACCCGACGCTCAAGATCGAGAGGGTGCTGCTCACGATGTACGATCCGCGAAACCGGCTGAGCCACCAAGTCGCGGAGGAGGTTCGCGCCTTCTTCGGCGATCGCGTGGCAAAAACGGAGATTCCGCGGAACGTCCGTCTCAGCGAAGCGCCCGGATTCGGCAAACCGGCGGTCGTCCTTTATCCGGACGCGAAGGGTTCGGTGGCTTATCGCGCCTTCGCGGATGAGGTTTTGGGCGAACCGGTCTCCCCCTCCGGAAACGTCTCTCTTACGTAGGCGATAGAAGATGGAACACGAAGGCAGTTCACAAGTTCGAAAGGTGTTGGGTAGAGGGCTCGTCCAGTTGATCGGCGAGCAGAATGACGCGTCCACGAAGGAGATTCCCGTGGATGCCATCGAACCCAACCCAGACCAGCCGCGCAAGGAGTTCGACGAGCAGTCTCTCCAGGACCTCGCTCAATCCATTCGGACGGTCGGACTGCTTCAACCGATTGTGGTCAAGCAGGTGGGCCACGACCGGTTCCAGATCATCGCCGGCGAGCGCCGCTGGAGAGCGGCCAAGCTCGCGGGCGTCGCGAGGGTTCCGGTAGTCGTTCGTACGGGCAGCGCGACCGATTCGCTCGCTCTCGCCCTCGTCGAGAACCTGCAGCGAGAGGATCTGCACCCGTTGGAAGCTGCAGAAGCGTATGCAGCGCTGATGGAACGTTTCGGCTTGACGCAAGAGGAGGTGGCGGAACGGGTCGGGCGCTCCCGGTCGGCGATCGCCAACGCCTTGCGGCTTTTGAAGCTTTCAGAGGAGATTCGCGAGGGGCTCGCATCGGGAAAGATTTCCGAAGGCCATGCCCGCGCCCTTCTCGGGTTCCAGACAGAGGCGGAGATGATCGCTGCCTACCGCCGGATTCTCGCCAAAGGGCTGTCGGTTCGCGACGTCGAGCGCATGGTTCGCGAGGGGGTATTGGATCGGAAACCGGAGAAACCGCGCCCTGCGCCGACTCCCTTGGAGCAAGCGGCAAGTGAGCGGTTGGGCGTACCCGTCCGGATCGTAAACCGGAACGGCAAGGGGAAACTCGAGATTCCGTTCTACTCGGAAGAGGACTTGGACCGAGTGCTTTCGGTTCTCGGCATTCGCCTCAACGACTGAAGGGCCTTCCCCATCTCCGTCGCGGCGTCAGCAGCGACGACGAGTTGGGATACTCCGAGGACGAGCACACCGGTGGTCCGAGAAGGATCCGCGAGGAGGAACGCAAGCGCTCCCAAGCCGAGGCAGGATCGCCCCAGTACCCGGAAGACCTCTCTTCGCTTTAGCTTCCAGACGCCCGTTCGGAGCACGGCCGGCCAAAAGCTGTTTTGAATGCCCGCTGTGACGATTTCGCCCACGAGGGCGAGCGCGGCGAGGCTCAGCCGGCCGGTACCCAGGAGCAGCGCGTAGACGGCTGAGCGGGCGCCGAGGCCGATCCAGGTCATCTTCAGGGGAACTCGGATTGCGCCATAGTTGGTTAGGAGAGCGCTTGCCATCATGCCGAACCCCCCCGGCCCCGTGAAGACGGCCAGGGCGATCCAGGCGACAACGAGAGCGTCGGCGTATGGCGCCAGCGCTTCGCCGTACAGGAGGAAGGCGAAGCAGAGGACCGCGGCGCCAAAGGCCGCAAAAAAGACCAGCGCTTCCGCGGAGGACCTGGCTTCGAGCTGGTTCCGGTCGCGTTCGTCCTTCCAAGAGTCGTGGCTGACGCGAAAGAGCGTCGGTTGGAGCAGCGCGGTGAACCCCATGAGGAGAAGCGTCTTTGGGGCAAGGCCGATACGGAACGATGCCAGCGCCACGCCACTCAAGGCGGCAACCGCCCACCAGGACTCCACGAATCGGTTGAGGTAGCTGACAACCTTGATGAGCCAGAAGCCGACGAGCGTCTTCCCGCGTACAGGAATCGGGCTGGCGTGAATCGCGGGCGGGAGGACGAACGCAAGGAACGCCAGAACGACGACGCCGCTCTCCGCGCCGATCGCGATAGGCAGGGACAGCGCGCCTCGGGCTGCGAGCACGAGGCAGGCCGCGAAGACGACGGTTGAGGCGGTCCTCGTCGCCGCCAGGACGAGGAACCTCCCCTTTTCGGCGCAATATGACCAGAGGGCCGCTTCCGCGATTCCGGCAACCGCGCCGAGAAGAGTCATAGCGAGCGCGCTGCCGAAAGCGACGTCGGTGAGGGGAGCGCCCACCGCCGCGCAGGCGACGGCTAACAGGGTGCCGGAGGCCAAGAGTAACGGAAGCAGGCTGCGAATGGCCTCCGGGGCAGTCCGCCCCTGGCGGTAGGCGATGGCGCTAAGGTTTCGGTCCGCGATGAGGACGGCGAGCTCATAACCGGCCGACCAAAGGAGGAGAAGCGTGTAGAAGTCGGCCGCAAAGTCTGAGTGGGAGCGGAGGAGGATCGCACCCGCCAGGAACTGAAGTCCCGGCTTGAGGCCGAGCCAAAGAGCGTTCCACAGCCCGTTGCGATTCAGCGCAAGCCTCCCAGTTCGCCTCTCATGCGGCGGGCATTATACGGGTCTTGGGTTGTGCCTGGTTGCCGGGCGGGATCCCACGCGAAGGTAGAATCCGCGGCGTTCATGAACCTCAAGGAGACGCTCAACCTCCCCGACCCGAACTTCACGATCCCAATGAAGGCGGATCTCGCACAGCGAGAACCGGAGATGCAGAGGAAATGGGAGGAGAAGCGGCTCTACCAACAGATCCAGGACGCGCGTAGGGGCGCCCCTCGGTTCGTGCTCCACGACGGCCCGCCCTACACGAACAGCCCCATCCATATCGGAACTGCCCTCAACAAGTCCCTGAAGGACTTTGTCGTCCGCTACAAGACGCTACGGGGTTACCACGCCCCTTACGTTCCCGGATTCGATACGCACGGCCTGCCGATCGAGCTTGCCGTGATGAAGGAGAAGGGGAGGGACCTCGACCCTTCCGCGATGCGCGCCGCCTGCCGGGAACACGCGCAAAAGTACATTGAAATCCAGACGACTCAGTTCAAGCGCTTGGGCGTGTTGGGCGAGTGGGATCGCCCGTACCGCACGCTCGATTACGGATTCGAAGCTCTCATCGTTCGCGCCTTTGCGGAGCTCGCTCAGAAGGGCTACATCTACCGAGACCTGAAGCCTACACACTGGTCCACGTTTTCTCGCACCGCGCTCGCGGACACGGAGCTGGTCTACCAGGACCACACGAGCCGGGCGATCTACGTTCGGTTCCCCCTCCGCAAGGATCCCAACGGAGTGTTCGAAGGGTACGGCGGGAGGGTCTATGCCGTCATCTGGACGACGACCCCGTGGACGATTCCCGGCAACCTCGCCTGCGCCTTTCACCCGGACTTGGAGTACGCGCTCGTGAAGCGCGAGGACGGCGTTTACGTGATTGCGGCCACGTTGGTCGAACAGGTGGCGCAGGAGCTCGGTTGGGAAGGCTACGAGGTCGTCGAGCGGCTGAAGGGAAAGGAGTTCGAGGGCGTCGTATGGTCTCATCCGATCTTCGACCGGGAGTCCGTTTCCGTGATGGCGGAGTACGTGAGCTCCGAGGAAGGGACGGGCGTGGTGCATACAGCGCCGGGGCATGGCGCGGAGGACTTCTACACGGGTCGCAAGTACGGTCTTCCGATTCTTTGTCCTGTGGACGAGGCAGGCCGATTTACGAAGGAAGCGGGCGAGTTTGCGGGAATCAGCATCAAGGACGCCGATGAAGTGGTTCCGCGCCGCCTGCAGGAAGAGGGGCACCTTCTCAAGGCGTACGATTACGTCCACAGCTATCCGTACAGCGAGCGAGACAAGCATCCGGTGATCTTCCGAACGACGGAGCAGTGGTTCTTGAACGTGGACCACGACGGACTTCGGCAGCGCGCCCTGGAGGCGATTTCTCAGGTTCGGTGGATCCCCGCCGTCGGAGAGTCGCGGATTCGAGCGATGGTGGAGGGTCGTCCGGACTGGTGTCTATCTCGGCAGCGGATCTGGGGCGTGGGGATTCCCGCCCTGTTTGGCAAGGATTCTGGGGCGCCGGTTTTGGCGCCTGAAGTCATGGCTCGCGCTGAGCAGATCGTCCGCGAGCGAGGATCCGACGGTTGGTTCTCCGCAGAGCTGTCGGAGTTGGTGCCGGAAGGCTTTCGACATCCGGAGACCGGCGAAACCGAGTTCCGGAAAGAAACGGACGTGTTGGATGTCTGGTTCGATAGCGGAGTGACGCACTACGCGGTTCTCGATCAGCGATATGCGGGTTGGGAGGATCTGGCTTGGCCGGCAGACCTGTATTTGGAGGGAAGCGACCAGCATCGAGGGTGGTTCAACAGCAGCCTGATGACGGCGGTTGCGCTGAAGGGGGCGGCGCCGTACAAGACGGTGCTCACCCACGGGTTCGTGGTGGACGAGCAGGGCCGGAAGATGTCCAAGTCGCAAGGGAACGTCGTCGAACCGGTCGAGGCGGCGAACACTTATGGCGCGGATATCTTGCGCTACTGGGCGGCCAGCGTGGACTACACACGCGACGTTCCCTGTGGCGACAATCTGCTCAAACAGATCGGCGAGAGCTATCGGCGGGTCCGCAACACCCTACGCTTTCTGCTCGCTAACCTGTACGATTTCGATCCTTCCGCCGGACACGCGCCGACATTGGAATTGGATCGGTGGGCGGTCGCTGTGGCTGACCTCTTGGCGTACGACGCGTGCAAGGAGTGGGACGAGTACGATTTCAGTGCGGCGCTACAACGGGTGCACAACTTCTGCGCAAACGAGATGAGCGCGTTCTATCTCGATGTCATCAAAGATCGGATGTACTGCGATCCCGCGGATTCGCAAGAAAGGCGTTCGGCTCAGGCGGCGTGCCACCACATCCTGATGACCCTGCTGAAACTGCTCGGTCCCGTGATCCCGCACACGGCGGAGGAGGTGTACGAGCGGGTTCCCTTGAAGGAGCGGAAGGCGTCTTTGTTCATCGAGGTCCTGGAGCCGCCCACCGAAGAGGTTGCTCGGGAGCTTCGCGAGAGCGCGCTCGTTCAAAAGTTCTTGCGTCTGTTCGAGTTCCGGGATGCGGTGTATGCCGAGATGGAGAAGTGGAAGGGGGAGACGGGGACGAAGGATTCCCAGGACATCATCGTTCGCGCCGCCCTGCCGCCGGATCGCTATCGCGAGATTCTCCCGTTTGGCGCCGACTTGCCTATCCTGCTAAAGGTGAGCTGGATGGAGTTGGAAGAAGGCGATCTTGCGCTCTCGTTTCGGGCTTCCGAATTCGCGAAATGCGAGCGCTGCCGGCTGCGCCGACCTGACGTCCGACAACGAGAGGAGCACCTGCTCTGTGAGCGCTGTCTGGAGGCGGCGAGAGCCTGATGCGCCCGTTCTTGTTTTGGACAGGCAGCTTGATCCTACTGGATCAGGTTACGAAATGGATGGCTCGGTCCTGGTTGTATGAGAATCAGACGTGGGCCTTGGTTCCTGGCAAGATCGAGTTTACGTTGGTGTACAACGAGGGGATCGCCTTTGGCCTTTTTCAGGGGGCTGGGATCTATCTGGCGCCGCTCGCGGTCCTCGTGGCTATCATCGCGGCCTGGGTCTACCTACGGAGTCGTCCTCAGGACAAGGTGCTCCGTGTAGGGATGATCCTCATTGCGGCCGGCGCGCTCGGAAACTTCGTGGATCGGGTGGCGTTTGGCGGGCGAGTCACCGACTTCATTGACTTGAAGTTCATCCACGTCTTCAACATCGCTGACGCGTGCATCACGATCGCCGCGCTACTGCTGGTCTTTCACTGGTCTCGGGACCTGCGCGTCGCGGAAGAGGCGGAGGGTGGCGCTGCCCGGGAACAGGCCGAAACGAAGGCGGAGTAGGGAACCGACCAGCTCGGAAGCGGGGTACTCTCCGGTATGTTTCGCCGGATATCCATTCTCGCTCTTTCGCTGCTCTGCGTTAGCGCTTTCGCCCAATACCCCGGCTCGGCCGACCCGCCGGAAGATACGCGGGAAGGCTTCCAAGCGATCCAAGAGTCCCTGCTAAAGGAGTGGCTGGGCTACTTGGCTGGGCCGGAATGTCAAGGCCGCGGTTCGGGGCAGCCCGGCTACCAGAAGGCAGCGGAGTACATCGCCGCTCGGTTTCGGGAGTTCGGCCTCAAGCCCGGAGGGGATGAAGGGACCTTCTTCCAGAACGTGCCGTTTACGAAGATCGAGACCGTTGCCAGCGAGTCGAGCATGGAGCTTTCGACCGGAGTCAAGCTGCCGTTCACGGAAGGGATAGCCGTCTCCGGCGCCAACGAAAGCGCGACGGTGGAAGGGGGCGTGGCGTTCGTTCGATTCGGTTCGGGGGATTTGGATCTCTCCCAGCTCGAAGGCAAGGTGGCGATCGTCGTGGGCGGAGAGATGACACGCGAGGCGCGATTGGGGCTTTTTCGCGCACGGCCAGCGATCGTTCTCACCGTGACGGATGGCATGCCCGCTGCGGATCCGACGATCGTCCCGCCAGGGCGATCGGCGCGGGGTGGCAGGTTGGCGGGAGAGATCAGCCGCGACCTGGCAGATCGGATCGCGACCGCAATCGGAGTCTCGCTCCCGGGAGAGGACCGGGGTGCGACCGTGCTGGTGACGCCGGTGACGGCGAAGCTGAGCGTCACGACCAAGCAGGAGACGTTGAACGTCCCGAACGTGGTCGGCGTCTTGGAGGGTTCGGATCCCGTGCTGAAATCGGAAGTGGTCGGCTTCGGCGCGCACCTCGATCACCTCGGCCGCCGCGGGGACACGATCTATTGGGGCGCGGACGACGACGGCTCTGGTTCGACGGCGTTGCTCGCAGTCGCCTACGCCTTTGCGAAGAATCCGGTGAAACCGAAGCGCACGCTGGTTTTCCTCGCGTTTTGTGGAGAGGAGATGGGCCTGATCGGCTCCCGATACTACACGGAGCATCCGACATTCCCGATGGACAAGATGATCTGTCACCTGCAGATGGACATGGTTGGGCGCAATGAAGAATCGGACACTGAGCCGGCATCTGAAAACGAGGATACGATTCATCTCGTCGGGAGCAAGCGTCTCTCGTCCGAACTCCACGCGCTCGTCCTCTCGATGAACAAGTACGTCAACTTCCGGTTCGAGTACGACGAGGAGGATGTCTTTGGACGAAGCGATCACGTCAACTTCCATAACAAAGGCGTTCCTGTCGCCTTTTTGTTCGACGGGTTCCATCCCGACTACCATCAGCCTACCGACACAGTAGACAAGATCAACTTCCGGAAGATCGCATCTGCCGCGCGGCTGTTCTACTTGGTTGGATTCGAGGCGGCACAACGAGACGCCCCGTTCAAGAAGGATTCGGGAGGCTCCGCGTCGAATAGAAAAGCAGCATGAGTACGCTTGTCGCACTCGTAACAACCGGTGTCCTCGTCTCTGGTTCGGCGCAATCGAACGACCTCTTGACGGCGGAGAAGTACGTCGAGCCGCCGGCGGTCATCCGCGATGCTGTGCTTGCGCCGTGGAGCGACAACGTTCGATTGACGAATCCGAGCCCAGATCGCACTCGCTTTCTGTTGAGCGAGAGCCGAGGTTTGCCGCCGATTGCGGATTTCGCGCGGCCGTTCCATCGTCTTGCGGGTTTCCAGATTGATCCGATCGGACTGCGAGATCGCCAGCTCTGGATTCGGGGGGCAACGTCCTACACGATCTTCGATTGGCAAAGCCGAAAGTCCGTCCAGGTTCAGGTTCCGGGTGCGGTTACCGTCTCGTCCGCAGCATGGTCGCCCGATTCTTCGAAGATCGCTCTCTTGGGGCACCACTCCAACGGGACCTACCTTTACGTAGCGGATGCGACGACCGGCGCGGTGCGCCGCGTATCGGATCGAAAGGTTCTCGCAACCGAAGTCGCATCCATAGAGTGGGCAGGGGATAGCCGACGTGTCGCGATCGTCTTCCAACCGAGCGGCAACCCGCTTCCGCCGGCTGCGCCCGCCATACCGGAAGGCCCACAGGTTCGCCACACCGAGCCTGGGCGCACGCGGCTACGGACGTACCCCGACCTGCTCGAGACGCCGTACGAGGCTCGTTTGCTTGAGTTCTATCTTACGGGGCAGCTCGCGGTTGTGGATGTCGTCTCTGGCAGTGTTACAGAGGTCGGCGAGCCAAAGATGATCCGGTCAGTGAGCTATTCGCCCGACGGCGAGTGGTTCCGCGTAACGACCGTACTCAAGCCGTTTTCCTACACCGTGCCTTACAGTTCCTTTGGCACTCTGGAGGAGCTGTGGGATCGGGAGGGCAAACCGGTCTACGAGATCCGGCGGAACGAGTTGCGGCGCGACGACGAAGAGCCTCAGCAGGAGGAGCGGCGCCAGCCGGCCAAGCGCGCGCTTTCGTGGCGGCCGGATGGGAAGGGTCTGTCTTACATCGAGAGGGTGCCGCAGAACGAACGGGCCGGTTCGCGCAACGCCGATCGCGTAATGTTGTGGAAACCGCCGTTTGGGGAAGACGATACGGAGGTCGTTTACGAAAACAACGCGGGTATCGCTTCGCTGTGGTATTCGGCGGACGCCGAGACGATCTTCTTCACCGAGTCAGGGCAGAACTCGGAGACGTTGTATGCGGTGCGCCTGTCGGACCCGAAGACGAAGATTCTGATACAACAACGTCGGACGAACGACTTTTACGATCGCCCCGGCACGCTCGTGATGGAGCCAAGCCCGATGGGTGTTTCCAGCGTCAAGATGGAAGGCAGTCTTGTCTTCTTGCAGGATACGTTGTACGATAAAGACCCGCTCAGCAAGGCTCCCCGACAGTTCGTGGACGCCTTCGACCTCGAAACGAAGAAGAGGGAACGGGTGTTCCTCGGCTCGGAGAATGCGTGGGAGGACATCACCCTCGTCGTCGCGCGGGACACGTTCCTTTTCTCCCGCGAGACACCGAAGGACGTGCCCGACTACTTCGTGCGAACCGGACGGTCCGAAAGGCGGTTGACCGAGAACCGCAACTACGTCCCCGAAGTGACGCTCGCCAAGAGAGAGAGGGTTCAGGTCACGCGACCGGACGGAATCAAGTTTTGGGTGGAAGTCGTCTTCCCGCCGAAGCCGATGGCGAGTCCACCGCCCGCGTTCTTCTGGTTCTATCCTCGCGAGTACACGAATCAGGAGAACTATGACGAGTCTCAGCGCACCTACAACAAGAACCGCTTTGAGGCGGTCGGGTCGCGATCGATGGATCATTTGATCCTTCTGGGATACGTCGTCGTCTTTCCGGATTGCCCGATCATCGGGCCAAGCGATCGAAAGAACGACCTGTACGTCCACGATTTGCGCAACAACCTGAGCGCCACGATTGACGCCCTCGCTGCCCGCGGTTGGATCGATCGCTCCCGCCTGGGCATTGGGGGCCACAGCTACGGCGCGTTCAGCACGGCCAATGCCCTCATCCATACCCCCTTCTTCAAGGCTGGCATCGCCGGAGATGGAAACTATAACCGAACGCTCACCCCGCTGGCGTTCCAATCGGAGCAGCGGCTCTTGTGGGAAGCGCGAGGCGTGTACGAAGAGGTGTCCCCGCTCTTCTGGGCGGAGAGGATGACAGGCGCGCTCTTGATGTACCACGGCGCGGACGATCAGAACGTCGGGACGTTTCCCATCAACTCGTGGCGGATGTTCGAAGCTCTGAACGCCCTCGGCAAGGAGGCGGCGCTCTATGTCTACCCGTTGGAGGATCACGGGCCTGCCGCTCGCGAGACGATTCTCGACCTCTGGGCGCGGTGGGTGGCGTGGCTGGACAAGTACATCGGTGAAGCCTCGGAGAAAAGGGGCGCCGCACTGAACAACGAGGCTGCCTGAACGTACTGTCCTTCTTCGAAGGAGAGAACCGATGACGAGTGTCCTGATCCTCAGCCTACTCGCTGCTTCCACCGCTGCCCCCGTGGACGACTGCACGGGCATGGTTCCCCTAATTGACATGGGGCCAGGGCAGACCTACCAGGGTCAGCCCGGCGGGCTGTATCCGGGAGGCGTGAATTACCTGGGAGGGCCGCACCTCGCCGAGGGGATGCATCGCGCGGTGCGCATCCGTCCACTCGACGCCAACGGCAACCCCGATCCAAACGGCAAGATCGTGTTGCTCTCGATCGGAATGTCCAACACGAGCCAGGAGTTTGGGGAGTTCATCCGCTCCCTCGATACCTATCCTGACAAGAACCCGGCTGTCGTCGTCGTCAACGGCGCGCAAGGGGGGCAGGATGCTCGGCAGATTGCAAACCCCAACGCACCGTTTTGGTCGGTGGTAGACGACCGGCTGGCGCAGGCTGGCGTTACGCGCGCCCAAGTGCAAGCCGTCTGGCACAAGGAAGCGGTGGCGCGGCCGACTCTACCGTTTCCCGATCACGCCATCGAATTGAGGGAGCTGCACGAGGCCGCTATGAACATTCTGGCGAGCCGTTTTCCGAATCTCAAAATCGTGTACAGTTCGAGCCGGATTTATGCGGGATACGCCGAGACCGACCTGAACCCGGAGCCCTACGCGTATGAGAGCGCGTTTTCGGTGCGCTGGCTGATTCGCGATCAGATCAACGGAGACCCCGGCCTGAACTACGATCCTCGTCGAGGCCCGGTGACCTCTCCGTGGATTCAATGGGGCCCCTATCTGTGGGCGGACGGCGTGTGCGGCCGAAGCGACGGCCTTCAATGGTTCAGGCAGGATTTTGCCCAGGACGGCACTCATCCGTCGGCGTCCGGTCGTCGCAAGGTAGCGGCGATGCTTCTTCAGCATTTCACGTCAGCGCCGACGGCTCGGATCTGGTTCCTCAGGCCGGGCTT
>RFHN01000036.1 GCA_003695835.1 Armatimonadota bacterium | reverse complement strand
GTGGAAGCCTTCGCCCCACACCTCATTCCACTTCTTTCCGCAAATCTTTTCGTTTACGTAAAGCGAAAAGAGGTTCACCGTCACCTCGCCCGTGCCGGAGAACGTCCAGTCAGGGTTCTGGTGGTTATGACCGATTTCGTGGAAGAAGCCCCAGGTGCCGTTCCGCAGGTGATTTAGGTCCACCATGTTCTTCGCTTCGCCCGTCGGCACCATGATCGGGTATCCGGCGTGCATGTAGCCCGCGCTGATCTGGACGTCGGCGACCATTCTCTCGGCCCGCAGCCGCTCGTGTGGGATCGTGGCGAGGTCGGCGCAGGCGTCCATCACGTCGTCCCAGAAATTCATAAGCGCGACCGGGTCGTCCAAATCTCGAATCACGGACGAAGGCACGGTCAGGATGAGTTTGGATGTCTCCAACTCCGCCCAGGGCGCCGGCGCCTGTCGTTCGAGCTGCCATTCCTCTTTCGTAGTCTTTCCGTGGACGTAGTACGGTGCGGGGACGACGTTCTCGACAACGACTTGCAATCGCCCGTTATGCCCTTGCGGAATCTCCAGATACAGCAACCCGCCGAAAGGATTGGCGACTCGGTTCTCTCCCTCTTTCGCATCGAAGACCTTCGAGATCCTCGGCGGGCGCGGCCAGGAATCGCGGCGCTGGATGTTGTCGGAATGCGCGCCGATTCTCACGCGCGTGCCGGGTGGAACGCTGCCGGATAACCGCACGACGACGACCTCGCCAGGTGCCGCATATCCTTCCAAAAACCGACGGCCTGGGATCGCGACATCGAGCGAGAGCGAGCGCGTCACCCGCGGCGTCCCCTCAGGGATCGAGCCTGGGAACGCGTCTGCCGTTCTGAACTTGCGCACCTGATCCACGGGCAGCGCGAGCGTCTTCGCGTTTTCGTATGCGCAGAGCACTCGCGCCAACGGGTCGTTTGCCCGAATCGGCTTCGAGGGCATCGGCGTAGCGCGATCTCGATTCTGTTCGAGCGCGGCATCGAGCTCTTTCCGCACCTCCTCCGACAGCGCCTGCAGGTTCCAGACCCGATTGAGCAACCGACTTTCGGCTTGTTGTACGGCTTGCTCGGTCGGCGCAGTCCGCGTCGGCGTGTACTGTATCAGAGTGTCCAGCGCTTGGAGGTCAGCCTGCGCCGGCGACTGCGCCACAAGAGTCCATGCGATCAGCGGAAGCAGCATAAGGCGATTTTGGCACGGATCGCATCATCCTCTTCGCGTCCCTGATCGCACGGCGGATACCGTGATCCTTGCCTTGCTCGAGCTGAGCCAGCAGAGCGCGAGCCGAGTCGTCATCAACGGAAACCAGCAACCGGATCACCTCTTCCTGAAGCGGGAAATCCAAGCCGTCGAAAACGGGGCGCACGATGGGGACACACTCCGGTCTGGCCCACCGCGAGCGGTACCACTGGACGACCTCGTAACGATTCAGACTCGTGAGGTTTTGCCTGAGGTATTCGAGGGCACGCCGGTGATCCAAGTTTCTCAGAACCTCTGTCGCAAGCGCGCGCTGCGCCTCGGTCCCCGTTCGCTCCACCGTTTCCACGAGCTCGATGAGTCTCGGCGACCATCCGCGAACCCACGGCCGTGCACGCAGGGCGTCGAGCACTCGGACGGTCGCTTGTGCATCCCTTGACTGGAGCGCTTCCAGTAGGTATGGCTCCGCCGCGGAAGGGGTGCGGAATAGCGACTGGATTGCCGCCCATCGGATGTCCGGATCCGGGGACGAAAGAAGAAGCTCCGTGATCGCATCCTGCCGCGCTCGGAAGACAATACTGTTCAGCACAGCTTGACGAACTTCCCTTCGACTCGAATGCGCCAACAGAAGGATCTCGTTCCAGACGGCGCCGTCTGAGGACCGGGATGCAATCCCGATCGCTGCGAGCCGCGTCCACTGATCCACGTCCCACAGGAACGGGAGTGCTAAGGGAATGGCTTCCTCGTCTGTTACCATGCCGCGCACCGTCAACGACGAGAGCAGCCGCAGTCCGTCGCGGCGAACGACGGCGTCCGCATCTTTTACGGCAAGGAATGCCGCCTCGCGCAACCCTTGCACGGACCGCTCTCTCGGCGGTGGCTGAGGAAGCCAGGTGACCACATTGAGGATCGCTGACACGGCGATCCGACGCACACGGGCGCTCGAGTCGCGCAAGGCGGGCAGAAACTCGCCGAGGATACGATCCATCGCTTCGCCGGGGTCGTCGGGCAAGCTTTGAACCAATACGCGGGACAGGATGCGAGCCGCGTTTAGCCGCATCTGCTCGGAACTTCCACTACGGAGGGTCTCGCTCAGCAACGCAAAGCTCTTGTCGGCATAGGGAACCAACAGATGGATTTCGCTCTCCAAAACGCTCTCAAGCAGGAACCGCCATGCGCGATTCTCATCCAACCCGATGAGGATCTCCGGGATGACGTGCCGATCCAACTCACGCAGGTAACGACGTTCGAGCACAGGGATGAAGCGAACGTCTCGGGACGCGCGGATGGCGTCGTACCAACTCGCAGGCGCGGAGGCACTCAACGATTCCAGACGGGTCGCCATCTGGTCGACGGCGCGCTCGTCGTGCTCCGCCACAGAGTACGCCAGAGCCGCCTCGTATCCCGGCGCGTCCGGACTCTCGGCGATGAGTCGCAAGTAGGGGCGCAGCGGTTCGCGAAGTGGCTCGGGTACGTCCTCCCACACGGCAACCAATAGCAGAGGCTCTGCTCCAAAGCGATCAAGATCCTTTGCCAACACTCGGTTCGGCGAAGGCGCAAGAGTGCGGAAAAGAGCGCCGCGGTCTGGCTCCGATCCCACCGTTCATACGCCCCGTTCAGGACGAAAGAGGCGAGTCGTTCGTGCGCCTCGGCGGAGGAGGCTCTTTCCAGGATCGCGATGGCCAGCCGTTTTAGCGGGGATCGCGGCGAGTACAGCTCAGACAGTGCGGCGTCGAATCGAGCCGGCAGATCCCATTCCTCCGCTACACGATACGCCTCTTGCCGAACCTGTACGTCCGGACTCCGCAACGCGCTCTCGACGAACGGCGCTGCCTCCCTAAACGACTTGACGCGAACAGCCTCAAGGATTGCGATCGTCGCGGAAGGGGTCTCGTTGTATGGGACGGCTAACTGCTTCAGGAGCGATTCGTGGGAGCCTTCCGCGTGCTGCGCGTAGAGGGCAGCCGACTCCCGGTACTTCGTTCCTGTGCGGACAACCGCCTCTACGTGAGCACTAAGGGAGGAATCGCCCGCCATCGCAAGCGCTGCAGCATTCCTCGTCGGATCGCTTGCCGTATCTCTCCATATGGCAAACACAAATGGGGCAAACGCCGGATGACTCCAGAGGTATGGGACAACTTGCTCACGATTCGGCGTGTCGAGCAGACCAACAAGCGAGCGGATGGCTGCGTCCCGGACGCCCTCGTGTGGGTCGCCCACGAGCCGCGCGAGCGTATCCAAGGTGCGCACGGAAATGAATTCTTGGTCGCGGGCGTAAGTAGCAATTCGGAGTCGCACCTCCACGGAAGGATCCCTCCACGCGTAGTCCGTGACGAGGTCCAACGCCTGAACGAGAGCAAGAGATTCCACCAGCCGCACTCGCTCCACCTCAGTGCCCTGCCAAAACGCGCGAGCAAGATCCGGCGCGATCGCCCGCCCCAGCAGCATGGCCTCGCTCAGGGCAGAGCGATCGCCCTCCCGTATGCGCCGTACTACTTCGTCATACCGCTGGGCACTCCCCAATGACGGAAGAAACACGAGCGCAAAACAGACCCACACTGCGAGAGAGCGCATTCCCTGCACAAGAGGTTAGACGATTTCCGAAAGTTAGGGTTATTCCGGAGCCGCTCTCGGATACAATCACTCCCATGCGTATTTGCCCGGTCCTCTGCGCGGCGCTGGTGGGAATCTGTCTCGCTGGCTGCTCGTCGGACACGGGAAACGACACACACGCACAGAGTCATCCTTACACCGAGCGGTACGTTCCACAGGCCGAACCGGCTGAAACGGCCCTCGTCCGATGGCGCATCGGTTCCATTGATCCAAGGTTCGAATTGACGGAAGAGCAGGTGCGCGAAGCCGTCGAGCGCGCGGAGGCGATCTGGGAAGAGGCGGCGGGCCGAGATCTGTTTCAGTACGATGAACAAAACGGCATTCCCATCTCGCTGGTCTTCGATCATCGTCAGCAGCGGAGGATCGAACAGCGAGAAGCGAGCCGCAGGCTCGATGCGATGCGAGCGCGGATGCAAGAGTTGGAGAACGCATTCCAAAGCGCCGCTGACGCGCTCAAGGAAAGGGCTGCAGAGTTTGAGAGCAGCCTCAGCGCCTATAACCGGCAGGTGCGCGACCACAATCGTGCCGTGGCCGCTTGGAACCGCTCCGGAGGCGCACCACCCAACATCGCGAGCGAACTTCGAGAAGAGAGTCGGCGCCTCCGATCGTTACAGAACGCTCTCGAATCGGAGCGCGCGCGCTTGAAGCGAGAGGAGCAAGATGTCGAGCAGAAGCGGCGGCGCTACAACGAACTTGTGGACGAATACAACGCGGTCGTCGAAGAGTACAACCGGCGCTTCGGACGGAATTGGGAAGAGGAGGCAGGACGATACGAAGCCGTGATCGGTCCGACGCGATCGGAAGAGAAGATCACCATCTACGTTGTGGAAGACCTCGAGTACTTGACCCTGATCGTGGCTCACGAATTGGGACACGCGCTCGGGATCGAACACGTAGACGACGAGAACGCGATCATGTATGCCTACACGCAGGAACGGAACGACGACGGGTCCTATACGATTGAAGTAACCGATTCCGACCTCGCGGCTCTTCACGCCGCACTTCAGAACCGATAACCATCAGGTCGCAAGTCGTTTTAGGCGTTCCAGGCGTTCCGCGTCGCGTTCGACCGCTGCGGGATCCGCCGAAAGCAGGTCGTAGGCCCGCGCAAACGCGCGTTTCGCCTCTTCGACCCGCCCCAAAGCGAGCAAGCATTCACCCACCTCTTCGTGAACGTAGGAATCCTCGGGGTCAGCCTCCACAAGGCGCTCTTGCATCCGAAGCGCTTCCTCGTATCGCCCTAAAGACCGAAGACAGCGAGCCACGCACCACTCCGCGATCTGCCGAGCGCGTGCCGTTCCCTGCTCGCGACGAAGATCCAGCGCAGTGAGGAACGCTGCCAGCGCCTCTTCATATCGCCCTTCCTCGTGAAAGTTCCACCCAATATTGTTGTACAGACTCGCTTTCCACCTCTGCGCCTTGGGCTCGCTCGAACTCTCTGCAATCTCGAGTGCCCGAAAGTTCCATTCTTGGCTTGCCTCTCCCGTCTCAGCGATCGCAACCATGTGTGCGGCATCCACGGCAAGCGCGTCGAGACCCGCAGCGACAGCCAATTCAAACGCCTCCAAGAACAGTCCCTTCGCGCGGATCGGATCCCCACCCGAGTTGAACAGCCTGCCTCGTTCGAGCAGAACCCGCACTGACAGCTCGTCTGAAGGCGTCGCGAGCAGCCCAGCCGCTTCATCCAGGACCGTGTGTCCTTCGTCGAACCGCCCTTGCAGTCCGAGGGCGCGGGCGAGCTGTGTAAGAAGCACGGCACGGGCTTCCGTATCGGATTCCGTTTCTGCGGCCTCACGAAACCTTCTCTCGCTGCCAGCCGCATCCTGAAAATCCCACAACGCATCGAAATCTATCGAGGTCACCAACGGATTATCGCTGAAGAGCGCTCAAGAGAGACTGTATACTTGCCCCATGTTCTGGCTTCCGGCGGCCTGTGTGCTGGCGTTTGCGCCGGCCACCTCCCACCCAAGTGTAGAGGCGAGAGAGGTTACGGTTCGATCGCTTCTCGCGGAGATGACCGACCTCGACAGGCTCATGCAAATGCCGGAACCTTCCTATAGGACGGCGCAGAGCAGCAGCTACGACCGAGCGAGCAAGTCGCCCGCGGAAGGGTGGTTTGCCAACCAGGACTACGGTCACTTTCTGCGAGTCGAACGGAAGCCGGGTAGGAACGAGTATGTAATGGCAGACCTCAAGGGGCCGGGCGCGGTGATGCGCATCTGGTCGCCGAACCCCCAAGGCACGTTGCGTTTCTACTTCGATGGAGAGGATCTTCCCGAACTGATCGTCCCCATGAAGGAGCTGTTATCCGGTGGCCATCCAGACTTCCCACCGCCGTTCAGTGGGATGCGCGCTGCCGCGGGCACGCTTTATTACCCATTTCCTTACGCCAAGCGCCTGGTCGTCACGGTGGACGATCGCGACGCTGACCCCTCGAAGCTGTACTACCATATTCAGTATAGAACCTATGAGCCGCCCACGCGAGTTCGGACGTTCACGCTCGCCCAGGCAAAGGACGCCGCGCTGCTCGCCGAACGAGCGGGTCGGAACCTGCAAGACCCCCACGTCTTTCAATCCGTTCGGGACCGCACCCTGTCGCAACAGTACATCTTGGCGCCTGGGCAGGTTGCCGCGATGAGGATGCCGGACGGATCCGGCGTAGTTCGGCAACTCAGCGTTTGGGTGCAAGCGTACGAACCCGACGAGGACGCGCCCGACGGCCTGGGCGACACCGTGGCGCCCGAAGTCGCGCTACGAGGCGTCCTCTTGGAGGCGAGCTTCGACGGCAAGCGAACGATCTCCGCACCCGTAGGGGATTTCTTCGGCGGCGCACCGGGATTCTTGCCACACGAGAGCTTGCCGTTCTCGGTGAACGAGACCACTGCGTTCATGACGTGCCGGTTTCCCATGCCTCAGAGGGAAACCAGCACACTGTTTTTCACAAACCATACGGAGAAGCGGGTCCTGGTGTCGGTCGAAGCCCGCTGGAGATCCGAGGTGTGGACGACCGGGCCGCCCCTCTATTTCCACGCGAAGTGGAAGCGCGAGACCCTGGCGACCCGCCCGATGCCGGATTGGACGATTCTCGATGCTGCCGGTACGGGCCGCTTCGTCGGTCTGAGTCTCTCCGTCCTCAATCCCGTCTCGACGTGGTGGGGAGAGGGCGACGAGAAGATCTTCGTGGATGAGGACGAGTTCCCGTCGATCTTCGGAACCGGTACCGAGGACTACTTTGGGTACGGATGGGGCAGCCCGGCGCTCTTCCAACACCCTTACTACGGACAGCTGCGATGCGACGGCCCCGGCAACCGCGGATTCACTTCCGTGTATCGCTTCCAAACTTGGGACGACGTTCCTTTCCGCAAGCGACTTCGCTTTGACTTGGAGGTATGGCATTGGCGGGAAACGGAGATCGACTACGCCGCGGTCGCGTACTGGTACGCCTCCCCGGACTCGGCGGACACCTTCCCACCCATCCGGCCGTCCCAGCTCGTTCTCCCGCTCATGCCGGAAACGTGGAGACGGGCGAACGCGATCGAAGGCGAATCCCTGACCGCCGATCCGACTCCCGCAGGGACGCTTGAAGTACAAAGCCTCGACGACCGGTGGTCAGACGGCAAGCAACTTTGGTGGCGGGACGCTCAGCCAGGAAGCCGTTTGGTACTGCGCGTCCCTTCGGAGAAGCAGGGGAAGCGCCGCCTCGTCTTGGGAGTTACGAAGGCGAGAGACTATGGCATCGTCCGGATTCGGTGGAATGGCGTCCCGATCGGCGATCCTCTCGACCTCTATTCGCCCAGGCTCGAACCGGCCGAACTTGCGCTTGGCGAAGTCGAGGTCCGCGCCGAGAACCTTCTGGAAGTCGAAATCCTGGGCATGAACCCGAGCGCCGAGCCGAAGAGGCACATGTTTGGGTTAGACTATCTCGTTCTGGAGGAGCAAAGATGAGAATCAACGTCAAGGGTCCGTCCCCGTACGAAGAGACCGTGGGCTTCTCGCGCGCCGTCCGGGTCGGGGACATCGTATACGTCAGCGGAACCGCGCCCATCGGAGAGGATCGCATCACCTGCTGCCCTGGAGATGCCTACGGCCAGGCCATGCGGTGTTTTGAGATCATCGAGAAGGCGCTCAAGGATGCAGGGTCCTGCCTCGAGGATGTCGTTCGCACGCGCATGTATATCACCCATCGCACCTCTTGTGGGCCTGTGTGCAAGGCGCACGCCGAGGTCTTCGGGAAGATCCGACCGGCGGCTTCGATGGTCGTGGTCACGAAACTGCTCGAGGACGATTGGCTGGTCGAAATCGAGGCGGAAGCGGTCGTCGGATCCGGCACGCAGTCCTAATTCTGCGTCTTCTTGCCCTGATCGAGCTGTGTCACGGTACCGATGAGCGTCTTCTCCACGTCTCCGGTTTTGCCGGCTTGGAGATCGCGTACCGCTTGAGCGACTTGACTCGCTTCCTCCGTCCTGCCGTCCTGCTCGAGCAACATTTGCGTCTTCTGTAGCTCTTGAATCGCCATCTGCGCCGTCAACTCTCCGCTCTTGAGCCCCATCATCGTCTTCTCGACCACACGAGTCGCGAGAGAGACTTCGACAGATTGCGCAACCCGTGGATCTTGAGGTGCAGCACAAAGGGCTTGATCCGCGGTGAACTCGATGATACAGTCGAGGTCCATCGTTTCGCGACGACCCGTAAGGGCGTCGTCCCAAGTCAAGGTAGCAGCAAGGACACGATATTGCCCCAGCGGGTGATTCTGAAACTCCAGCTCGACGACAGTCTGAAGCGTCGTCCCCCGCTCCACATCCGCCAGTTGCAGCGTGACCTCCCTTTGCCCGGGCGCAACGCCGTGGCCGTACGCCTGGCGAATCGTTACCCATCGCGCGGCGCGAAGCTTGAGCTCCAGATTTCGAGCGACCGTTGTCATGAGCTTGCTAAGCTCCGCGCGAAAGACCTCCGGGATCGCGTCCGGACGGTTGATGAAATAGTAGTTCCCACCGGCCTTCTTAGCCATCGCCGCGAGCAGCTCTTCGTTGTATTCATAACCGAAGCCTAAGAACGTGCAGGTCACGCCCCTTTGCTTGATCTCGCCAACGTGTTGCACAAGCGAGCCGAAGTCCTTGATGCCGGTAGTTGGCTCTCCGTCCGTGAACACGACGACCCGCTCCACACGACCTCCCTCTTGCCCCGCAAGCACCTGCTGACATCCGAGTGCAAGCGCATCATAGAGATTCGTGGTGTTTCCGGGCTGGAGCCGTCGAATGTGTTCCTTTACCAGGTCTTTGTTCGTAATACGGCTCGGCGGAAGCAGGACCTCGGCGCGGTCTTCGAACGTTACGATGCTGACGATGTCATCCGGGGCCAGAAGGTCCAAGATATATTCGCAAGCCCGCTTCACGTACTCCAGTGGCTCCCCTTCCATCGAACCGGAACGGTCGAGCACCAGGCAGACATTCAACGGGGTCCGCTGGTCTCCGATCGAACCCGCTCCCGTCAATTCGAAAAGGAACGCTTCGCGGGCTGGCGCATTCGCCAGAGCGTGCTTCCGACCCGCGACGACTTCAGCGGACAGCCCTCGGAGCGCGGACGGAGAAATCGCTTGCGTCTTGCCCGCATCGCCCAACATCTGCGTGCGGTTGACATCGGTGAGCGATTGCGTTCGATTCGGGTCCATCGGAGCGCCGGTATCGTTGCTCATACACCCTTATTATACGGCAGACCCCTGTTCCAGGCGAAACGTCGTGGAACCGATCCGGATCGTGTCCCCCGGGCGAAGCCTCATTTCCTGCACTGGAGCACCGTTTACAAACGTACCGTTCGTGCTGTTCAGGTCGCGCACGGAGACGCCCTGCGGGCCAACCACAAAAAGCGCATGCCTGCGACTCGCAGCTGCGTCCCCCGCGAGGCTGATCTGGTTGGACTCCCTTCCGGCCAGCACCTCCGGTGAAGACAGCGCGAAGCGCTGACCCGCTGCAGGCCCGTCTACCGCGACCAAGACGTACGAGAGCGCCTGGGGCGTGGAGGCGCGAATCGCGACGGTAGGCTCGGATTGAGGCGCGGGCTGGGTCGGCAGCGTCGGAGCAGTCGGATGCGTCGGGGTAGCAGGCGTGGCTGGCGCGCTCGCTTGCGGTGCAGCCGCCGCAGCCCGAGGATTCTTCAGCAAGAACCGAAGATTGTAGCTCCCGATCTGAATCACGTCACCATGGTTGAGCACGGCCTGCTGCACCCGAACGCCGTTCACGCCGATGCCGATGGGAGTTCCTGCATCCAAAAGCAGGTACGAATCGCCGCGACGCTCGATACAAGCGTGCATGGGCGCGATGTTCGGGTCGCCAAACAGCGGAATGTGCGCGGTCTCGCTCCGTCCCAGGAACGTGCGCGGCGCGTCCACGATCCATTCCTTCCCCTCGTTTCGCCCCACTTCGAGACGCACCCACGCTTTGCGACTCAGCCTTTCGACAATTCCGATAAACAGTCCGACAAATCCTCCGATCGCCGTCATCGCGACCGCTCGCGAGATCTGGCCGACCTCGCCCACCGACTCGTTCCGCATCGCGAGGATGGCGCTACCAAACGAAGCGCCCAAGAAATCAAAGGTCACGCCGCCTAAGGCACCGCCGATCAGCCCGCCGATGGCTCCTTGGATCGCACGCGGCAACGAACGCGCCGACGCCCCGACGACCAAGCCAATCATCGCGCCAAACGGAGCAAAAGCGAGGGTGCGTGCGAGTATCACGGATGGGCTCAGGCCCGGTCGATCGAAAATGCGCGGCCCGAACATCGAGTGCGCAATACCGCCTCCCAGGGATAAACCCAGCAGACCGCCGACGGCCCCGAGAAGAGCACCGAGCAAAAGGCCCCGAAGCATGTGGGCGCGGCTGCCTTGATACCAACCGCTCAAACTTGCCAGGGCGGCGCCGATCGTGCCACCGGTCACAAGGGAAAAAAGCACCTCCCACTGCTGCCATTCCGAAGAAGAAATCTGCTTTGGAGCGCTCGGTTCCATGATCGCCCAGCCCAACAGTCCCGCTGCGCCCCCAACCAAGAACATCAAGAAAATCGTCATGAAGAAGCGCCTCCTCGATTGACACGCAAAGCGAACTTCCCAAACTGCAACTGATCCCCTTCCTGCAGTCGCACCTCCCCTTCAATCGGACGACCGTTCACGAACGTCCCGTTCGTACTGCCAACGTCCTCCACAAACAATCCGTCTGTCCGCGCTCGCAGAGCGGCATGCTTCCGGCTGACCGTTGCGTCGCTCAGGGCAAGGTCGCATTCCGGATCTCGACCGACCGTGTACTCGCGCTCCGGCTCGATGGAGAACGTCACCCCCTCTCCACTCAGCGACCATCCCTCGACTGCCTTTTCAGCGGCGCCCACCGGAGCAACTCCCTCGGTAATGGGGGCAACGGAAGGTTGCGCGCTGAACGGCTCGCCGGTGGCGGTAGGCCCATCCTCAGGTTGCTGCAAATCGGTTCCGCCGATCCCGCCATCGGAACTGCCGCTGGGCACTGACACTCCCAACTTGCGCATCCCTAAGGCAACACGCTCCTCGTTTGACTTCAAAAGGTAATACATTCCCGCCAGGGCAGCGCCGCCCACGACGACGGCGACGAGCCAAACGATCCAGTTCGCCCAGCCCGAAGTCGCATTTTCCTTCGCGGGCGCTCCCGCATCCGACTGGGCGGAAGATTGGCCGTCCTTCGGAGGATCTACGAGTCCGATCGCGAGGGTCGGCGATTTCTCCGAACGGTCGAGGGAAAGATCTATCGTAACAGGCGCGGTCTCGATCTCTTTCTCCTTCCCCTCGTACCGAACCCGCGCGGTCCACTTTCCGGCAGGAACGGCGAAGAACACCGCTTCTCCGTTTTTCACCTCAGCCCTCCGCTTCACATCTTCTTGGACCAACTCGGCCTCCCCGCTGCCGAGCGGAACGTCGCCAAACTTGACGACGAGTTTGAGTTCGCCGATTCGCCAGTCCGCTTGTCCGAACCGATAGGTGCTGGTTCCTTCGGAGTATGGGGCGATGGCTACGTTCCCAGTCTCGGGCTCATGGAGGATCACCCAGCCCTGCTTCAGGTCTTGAGGCACGGGAAGGTCGAACTGCTTCGCTGTGTACTCCGCGCCAGCGGTCGGAATTCTTTCCGGCAGGTCAGCGCGAACCCAGCCGACGATGTGCCGCTCCTGGTCGAGTTGAATTCGCACAGTCGCTGCGCTCGCGAGCGTGGGCACGAAGCAGCAGACGACAAGGCTAAGAGCGGCTCGGAAAATCCGCATCGTCCCACTCGAAGGCATCGTCATCCCCTTCTTCATCCGTATCGTCTCCTCCCACGAATTCGTCGAACAGTCCCCTCCGGATCGCAGCGTAAGCGCTCGGCAGCGCGTCGGCGACTTCCGAAGCGAGCCAGCCAACGCCGACGCCCTCTTCCTCCAGAATCTGGTCGGCAGCGAGACCGTGCCAATAGGCGCCGGTGCAGGCGGCAAGAAGCGGATCGCCCTTCACCGAAACAATCGCCCCGATCACGCCCGCGAGCACATCGCCCGTGCCACCCGTTGCCAACAGAGAATTCCCTGTAGGATTGACATAGAGATCGCTGTCTTTGGTGGCGATGAGTGAATACGGTCCTTTCAAAACGCATACGGCGTCGTATTGCTCCGCGATCTCTCGCACCGATTCGAACCGTTGCATGGCCACCTCCTCCCAAGGGCGATCGAGTAGCCTGCCGGCTTCGCCGTGGTGGGGCGTCAACACGACCGAACCGCGCGGTCGCGACTCGAGTTCAGGAAGCAGATACAGCGCGTCCGCATCGAGCACCCACTGTCTCTCGCCTAATTCAAAGAGCCGTGCGAGGAAAGCGCGCACCGGCGCCGTACGACCCAGCCCAGGGCCGATAACGACCGTGTCTACGCGGTCTGCGGCTTGCGCGACTACTTCCGCCGCTGCCTCTGCGATCCAGCCGCCATCTTCTGGGAGAATCACATGAGGGCACTCCGGAAGTGTGACCCGAAGACCGTCCAGCGCGGACGGAACCGAGGCGCCCAGAACCAGACCTGCGCCCGCCCGCGCCGCGCCCCGACACGTCAGCGAAAGCGCTCCTGGAAACGAATCCGAGCCCGCGACAACCAAAACCACGCCAGACGTACGCTTGTGCGCCGTCGGACGGCGGTAGGGCATCCCTTGCGCAATCGCAAGTACATCCAGAATCTCCGCGGATCCCGCGCTTTCCAACAGCTCGTCCGGATATCCCAAGTCGGCGACCTGCCACTGGCCGCTCGCCTCCAATCCTTCGTTCGCGAACAAGAACGGTTTCGCCAGCCCGAAGGTAACCGTTTGGTCAGCCAGGATGTAGTCTCCGGATGCCACGCCGGTGTCGCAGTCAATGCCCGTCGGGATATCCGCCGCAACGATATGCGCTGCGTCGTGTGCGGCATCCACCAGGCGAGCGATCTCGCCCTGTGGTTCGCCCCGAGCCCCGAATCCCAGTAGCGCATCAATCAACACGTCGCATTCGGCGGCGCGCTCTCGTGCGCGGCGGTATCCGCTGTCCTTCGGACAATGGATCGGTACGCGCTTCTCCGCGAGCGATCGAAACTGCGTCTGTGCGTCCCCTTTCAGCTGGCTCGGGTCCACGGTCAAAAAGACCTCCACTTCGCATCTTTCCGAGAGGATGCGCGCGGCACACAAACCGTCGCCCCCGTTGTTGCCCGGCCCGCAAAAGACGACGACCGTCTCCACTTCGGGCACGGCTTCCGCGAGCGCAGCTCCGGCGCGTTCCATAAGTTGGAGGCTCGGAATCCCGAACTCCTCCGAAGCCCTCCGATCAATCTCGCGCATCTCCGCCGCCGTCACAACTCTCATTCCGATCTCCTCAAGAAGCGAATTCGGCCGCCACAACCCACATGGTAGTAAGCCCGCCCCCGCTTCAGCGGGCGAACCCGGTGGATCTCCTCTCCGCAAGATTGGCACGCGTAGACGAGTCTCCTCCGGGGTTTTCGAGTCGGGAAGCACTCATACGAGTGCGTCCGTCTGGGTTCCAGCCCCAGTTGGCGCATCACAGCCCTCCACTCGTTGCCGTGAGGTTTCGCCCGACGCCCCCATCGCTCGAACACGACGAGGTGGGCGTACTCGTGCAAAACCGTCTCCCAAATCCTTTCTCTCGTGGTCAGCAACAGCGAGCTCAAGCAGACCACTCCGTCCGAAAGGATCGCTTTGCCGGCGGTCACGGGGTAGCGCCGCCAGCGAATCTCCGGCTGCCTACGAAGGGGAAACTGCTCCCAAGCAAAGGCGATCGCCTCCTCGACGACGCGTTGCCGTTCTGGGCCCGTCAAAGTCGGAGCGCGGGCAGGGCAGTCCATCTGGGTCTATTATGGACGCGCCCGGCCCGCGCCGCGCCTAAGGTCGCTTTAGAACTGGATCGTTTGCGTAACGGTCGCCGTTACGCCGTTTCGATCGTAGCGATACGTAATCGTCGTCGTGTCGCCACTGCGGAATCGGCTGACCACGCTCTTCAACTGCTCGACGCTCGTGATTCGCGTGCGCCCGATCCGCTGGATGACCGCGCCTTCGACAATACCGGCCTGGTCGGCGGCGCTTCCAGGCTCCACACCCGTGACGTACACGCCGGAGCCGTATTCAGCGCGCTCCTCGGTCGTCAGGTCGCGGACCGTCACGCCCAACGTGACCGGCTGCGCCTGCTCATCCCGCGGGCGCGGCTGGATTTCGTTGTTGTTCCGCTCGCGAATCATGGGCGGTTCAGCCTGGGCAGTAAGGTCCGGACGTTCTCCAAGCTTGACCGATACCGTCGAGATCTGTCCGTTGCGCAGGAACTTGACCTGGACGCTCTCGCCCGGCTTGTGGACGAGCATTGCGTCCCGGAGGTCCTGCTCGCCTCGGATCTTCTTGCCGGCGATCTCGGTAATCACGTCACCGGGCTTGATTCCGGCCTTGTCCGCCGGACCGCCTTCCTCAACGGTTCGGACGATGGCGCCTTGGCGCACACCCAGCTCTTTGGCTTCGTAGGGCTTCAGGTTCTCCGGCGTCACACCGATGTACCCGCGGACGACCTTGCCGTTGGCAATCAGCTGATCCGCAACCAGGCGAACGGTGTTCGAGGGAATCGCGAAGCCCACGCCTGCGTTCGCCCCAGTCGTCGTGTTGATGATCGTATTGATGCCGACGACCTCGCCGCGATAATTCAATAGCGGACCACCCGAGTTCCCCGGGTTGATCGCCGCATCGGTTTGGATCATGTTCAGATACGCTTTGCCGCCAATCACCCACGGAGCGGTGCGGCCATTGGCACTGATGTGACCAAAGCTGACACTCTCGGGAAGGCCGAACGGAGCGCCGATGGCGATCGCGATCTGACCCGGCTTCACGTCGAAGCTATCGCCGAACTTCGCCGCGACGAGGTCCTTCGCCTCCACCTTGACGACAGCCACGTCCGCGAGCGGATCTTGATTGTCCGCGATTACCTTGCCTTCCACCTCTCGTCCGTCTCCCAGCAACACGGTGACGGTCTGGGCGCGTCCGACGACATGGCTATTCGTGATGATGTAGCCATCCGGACGGTAGACGACGCCCGAACCCTCGCCGAACTGGGTCCGAATGAAGACCACCGAGGGAAGGACCTGTTCGACCAACTTCGCGGAAGCCGAGTCGAGCGCTGCAAGCAACTCCAACTCGTCGCCGGTCAAAACGCTGGTCGTACCATTTTCGGCCTGCGCTGGCACTCGAGTTTGCAAGAAACCGAGCGTGCCTGCTGCGCCGACCGCGATACCCGCGATCAACGCCCAACCCAAATTGCTTTCAAAGAACTTTCGAAATGCTCTCATAGTCGTTGAACCTCTGGCTCTGTCTATGACTTCTTACGCACATGGCGCGAAAATCGTTCGCTCGTCCCGGGTCAGACGCGCACGATCCGTAACCGGTTCGAAGCGGATGCCCTTTCGGTCGCAATCTTCGTGCCGATCCTCGATCTCGACCGGCGCGCCTATGACCTGAGAAACTGCCTGCTTGAGCGCTTGGAACACCGCCTCCTTGCCCGAAGGCGGCAGGTCGCCGTCCACGGCCAGGTACACGGAGCCAACCTTGAGGCTCTTCCCTCCGGGCGGGAACCGCCAGGGCGCGTCGTTCCCGTCGCCCTTCCCTTGGTAGATCGTCACGTTCGTCGCCCCGTCCGTGAAACGCAACGCAGCCATGACGCTGCGCCGACCGTACACGACGTCCGCTCCCGTGAACGCAAGGCCAGCCGGCATCTTCTGAGGAACGATCACCTCGAAACCAACCGCTTTCGAAACCTCTTCGACGCGGCTCATCCGCTTCGGCGCCTGCACTCGGATCGTCTCCGGCTTGCCGAGGAACTTCGTTTGGAACGTTTCAGCCGGCAGGGACTCAGGAAAACTGATGCTCAGCGTGTCGCTCACGATCCGAGACCGGCCGGAGGGATCCGTCCATTCCACGCGGAGCAGCACGAACTTCTCGACATCAATCCAGTACCGGCGAGCAAAAACGAGGTCTTCGGCTCGCGGCTCCAGGGCGATTCGCACCGCCACCCGTCCCGCCACGCGGTCCTCCCCCTCTTTCCGCAGGTTGTAGTTCCGTTTGAGAATCTCAAAGCGCGCCTCGATCTCGGCGCGCGAGACCTTCGAAACCGGCGACTCTTGGAGAACGACCAGCTGACGGTCGGGATCGTAGCTCGTCCACTGGCGGCCGTCGTCCACGATGATCCGTCCTTGCTTCGAAAGGGGAGAGAGAACCGTGATCTTGTTCGCCCCCGAAGAAGCTTGATCGCGGCGAACCCGAATGCACTCGTCGTCATCCCAGCGATGCAGCGTGCGAATGCAGGAATAGGTGACGAACTGATCTTTGAGCATCGCCAATCGAACGTACTCTTCAGCGGATCGCGACGCTTGTGCGCCGGCAACCCCTACTCCGATGAGTACGAACGAAAAGACGAAAAACCGCATCACCTACCCCAAGAGTGATCGTCGAGGGAGACCGGAATCGAGTGACTGGAGAACGGAGAACGTGAACGCTCGAAGTCGCGAACGCCGTCCAGTTGACTGCCGTTCACCGCTGGCGCCTCTCCCGCAATCGGATACTCTTGAGATGGGTGCATCACGCTGTAGACCGCGAATGCGCCCAGAACAGCGGCCGCCGCCATGACGACTGTCGCCGCGAATCCTGGCTGGAGCCGTTGGGGAATCGGCTCGTCCGCCTCCTGCAGCCTCGTCTTGATCCGATCCAAGAGATCCGGCGGGGCTGCCTTCTGCGGTAGCCGGTGAAGCTTTTCGCGGATGGATCGAATTTCGTCACACTCCGCGCAACAAGACGGGCACATTTGCAAGTGCGCCCGCACTGCCGCCATCTCACGACCTTCCAGTTCGCCGTCTACGTATGCGGAGAGAAGATTCCGTACCTTTGCACAGCTCATCATGACTTCCACCGCCCATACTTGTCGGGCCGCGCAGCCATCAAGTACCGGCGCAACTGCTTCCGGCCCCGGTGAATTCGTGAACGCACGGTCCCGACGGATGTATTCATCACTTCGCTGATCTCTTCATACGACAAACCTTCCACATCCGCTAACAAGACCGCCATGCGAAACTCGGGCGTCATCCGGTTGAGAGCCTCTTGAACGTCTTCGTCAATCTCGCCTTGGAGCAGAGTTTCCTCCGGCGAAGATGCATCGTCCCGCACCTCCCAGGCGCTACCCGTCTCCGGGTGCGGCTGGTCGAGGCTGCTGACTTTGAGCCGCCCCCGTCGCCGCATCTCGTCAATATATGCGTTCATCATGATCTTGTAGACCCAGCTGGTGAACGGCAAACTCTCGTCGTATCGGTGGAAGAACCGGTACGCACGGAGAAAGCTCTCCTGAACGAGATCTTCGGCGTCCGCGCGGCTTCCCGTCAGACGAAGAGCCAGGTGAAAGACCTGCTGGTGCGTTTCCTCCAGAAGCCGTTCGAACAACTCCCTTCGGGCGCCAGCAGCAATGGCTCCTCGCTCGACGATCCTTGCTTCCAACTTGCTACTCCTGTTCATCTCTTACGACCTCGACCTTATGCGGAGTTCCCTTTCCGCGCAACGATTCTGCTTGATTCGACAACAATGAACCCCAAACCCCGCAATCCTGCCAGCCACAACTTCCTAACGAAGCGCTCTACTCGAGCGAAGACCGGACAGAAACATCGCGTCCATCGCATATTCGAAGCGCACGTTGCCGTCCACCAGCCGGTGCGCGCGGAGCGCCGCCTCCGCCAGCTCAAGCGCGCGAGAGTCTCCCTCCCTCGCCCGCGCCATCAGTCCGTTCGCCAAGAGCTGAAGCAGGGCACCTTGGCAGGCTCGCTGATTCTTGGCGTCTGCAAGACCTGCGTCCGCCACGGCCGAGACGATCTCTCCCAGCTCGTCGGTCAGCCTCAGCCCCTCACGCCACTTCGCCGCAGCAACGGCTTCAAGAAACCCGTTCAGGGCCTCTCTCAGTTCGGGAGCCGCACGCAGCTTCTCGGCAAGCTCCGGCGAGCCCCCGCTCAGATGCCAAGCGTCGTCTGCTTCCTCCGGCGCAACGATACGACAGGGAAGCAGCAGACAGCGAGAGCGAACCGTCGGGAGCATTTGGCTGAGCTGCGTTGTCCACATCACGAACCGCGCATGAGTGGGCGGCTCCTCGATCATCCGCAGCAGAGCATTGGCGGAATCGGGCGTCAGACGCTCCACGCGCTCCATCAGGACAACCTTACGTCGCCCGATGACCGGCGGCGCCTGAAGAAACGAGCGAATGGGCGGCAGGCCAGACGAACTCTCGCTCGAATTCTGCACGGGAACAATCTGCTGAAGGCGAATCCGACCGCCAGCGCCTTCGGGTGCAACGCGCAGGATGTCCGGGCAGGTCTCGTGTTCGAGGCTCTTGCACGCCCGGCACTCGCCGCAAGCGGTTCCCTCGTTCGGGGAAAGACATAGAAACCCGCAAACCAGCAACTGCGCTACACGAGCCTGATAGAAGCCCTCTTCGCCGACGATCAACACAGGCGCCGCCGCGGAACGATGAACCAGACCAGCGGCCGATTCGAGAACCTGCGGATCGAGGGAATCAGAAACGGGCAAACTGCTCGACATCCAATACAAAAACGATGGCGCCCCCGACCGGCACCTTCACCGGATTCGGAACGAAAGAGCCCACCTGGGAGGCCTCGGGCGGGAGAACATTTACGACCTGCTCGCGAACCTGGCAGTTCCGCTGAATGATGTTCATCAGCGCGTCCTTTTCTTCCTCTTGAACCCCAATGAGGAAGGTCGTGTTGCCTTCGCGCAGAAAACCGCCGGTCGAGCCGATGATGGTGAACTTGTAACCGTCTCGCACGAGGTCGTCTACGACCTTGTTCTTATCTCGATTGTGGATGACGGCAATGAAAAGCTTCACGCTGGGTCGCCTCCCGGTGACAGTATAACCGGAAAGGCGAACCGCTCGGCAAGTAGACGAAGCGCATCCGCTCGCACCTCTTCAGGTGGACGGCTTGCGTCCAACACGATCCAGCGATCCGGGTCCAGGCGCGATTCGGTGAGGAATCCCTCACGCACCCTCTCGTGATAGTCGAGCGGCATCCGGTCCAACCGATTCTTGTCCGACAACCGCTGAAGGGCGACCTGCGGATCGAGATCGAGCAGGATCGTCGCATCCGGACGAAGACCGGCCGTTGCCAACTCGTTCATGCTTCTCAGCTCCGAGACGTCCAGCCCTGCGCCGTATCCCTGGTAGGCCACCGTGGAATCGGCGAAGCGATCGCACACCACCCACTTGCCCGCAAGCAAGGCCGGGCGAATCACGTGGAGGCAGTGCTCTCGCCGGTCCGCAAGAAAAAGGAACGCCTCCGTCCACCGATCGAGGTCGTCCCCGTCGAGCAAGAGCGCGCGGACGGCGGCGCCGATCGGACTGTCTCCCGGCTCCCGCGTAAGTACCACGCTCTCTCCAGCAGCCTCAATCTGCTCGGCGATGGCACGAGCGAGCGTACTCTTTCCCGCGCCGTCCGGGCCTTCCACGGTGATGAACCTACCGACTCGCTCGCCCATCTGCGTTGGCCCTACGGCGGCAGGATGCGAACGAAGCGACGCGGTTCCTTGCCAACGCTCTCGCTTCGAAGGTTGTGCTGCTCGATCGCCCGGTGTTGCGTGCGCCGAACCGGCGAAGGCTGCGGAGAGAGATCGTAGGGTTTGCCGCGCGACTTCACGACGCGAATCGCTTCCAAGACCTCTTCCATTGCGCCATTCGTGTGCTCGACTTCCTGTTCAAACTGGCCGGCCAAGATCTCTTGCATCGCCTCGGCTATCTGCGAGAGGGTGTTACTTCGCACAACCACCACGGGGACGGACCGCCCGAGCCGTTCGCGAAACCGCTCCGGCTTCCGCTGCATCGCGCTGCGAATCGCGAGAATGACGTCTGCGCTTTCTGGATCGGAGGACACCGCGATCGGCAACCGCCTCTCCCGAACCACGCGCTCCAACCGCGTACGGGCAATCCCGTACGGGAACACGCGAACGACGCTGGACGCGACGGGGCGCCGCTTGGGTTCCACAGGTGCCTCCACGACGGGCTCGACCCTCTTCGTCGCTTCGGCTGCCACAACTTCCACCTGGCCATCCGCACCCCGAATGCGGATTTCAGGACGCGGGGCAGCGCCTCGAAGAATCGCATCCACAGTTTGTTGAACGTCGTGGTGGACGGCCAAACGGTCATAGTCGAGAATCTCGATGACGACGTCGAACGTCGGAGGCGCCTTCCGCTCGAGAACGGTTTTCTGCGTGCCTCTCCGTCTCGCCTCTTCGTCGGAGAGCGTGACCGCCTGAATGCCGCCAATCAAATCGCAAAGCGTGGGGTTGAGCATCAGGTTCTCGAGCGTCTGTCCGTGCGCCGTGCCGATCAACTGAACGCCCCGCTCCGCGATGGTTCTTGCAGCATACGCTTCCGCTTCCGTGCCGATTTCATCAATGACGACGACCTCGGGCATGTGGTTTTCGACCGCCTCGATCATGATTTGATGCTGGAGGCTGGGGTCTACGACTTGCATGCGTCGCGCGGAGCCGATAGCCGGGTGCGGGATGTCGCCGTCCCCCGCGATCTCGTTCGAAGTGTCCACAATGACCACGCGCTTGTTCATTCGGTCCGCCAGCAGCCGAGCCATCTCCCGCAGTTTCGTCGTCTTGCCAATGCCCGGGCGCCCGAGCAACAGGATGGACCGGCCGCTCTCGACGATGTCCTCGATGATGTCAATCGTTCCGTAGATCGCCCGGCCGACTCGACAGGTCAAGCCGATAATCCGCCCCTGGCGGTTCCTAATCGCGCTGATCCGATGCAGGGTCCGCTCGATACCGGCTCGATTGTCCTTCCCGAACTCGCTGATCCGGTCACTCACGTAGCGCAGGTCGTCCTCGCTCACGATGTAGTCGTGAAAGCGCTCGAACCGGGTCTTGAGCCGGATTTCAGCAGGTCTTCCGAAGTCGAGAACCACCTCGATCAGGTCGTCGAGGTCCGGCAGATCTTGTAAGCGCTGCCGAATGACGGGCGGCAACGCTTCCAGCAAGAGCTCGAGTTCCTCTCGATTGTCGGGCAGCTTCTCGTTCGGGGAGTGGGGCGCACGTGTCATGATCCGCTATCTTCCAACGTTACTTCCGTTTGTTGCTCCTTCCCGTCCCTCCAATACGTCACCTTCACCTTCTGCCCAACTTCCGCCTTCATCATGAAAATCAGGAAATCGGTAAGACTTCGCAAGTCCTGATCGTTCAACTTTGTGATGATGTCGAAGCGCTGCAGCCCTGCCTTCGCCGCAGGTCCGTTCGGGGCGACGTCCAACACGAGCAGGCCGCGATCGGGCAACTTCACGCCACCCAAGAGCCTCACCAAACCCACATCTCGATTCGGGGCGTCGTGCCAGTACGGGCGGATCCCAAGCGAGGGGTGCCGCATCCGACCGTACTCGCGAACCTCTTTGACGAACCGTAACACCTGCTTGGACGGAATCGCGAAACCAAGGCCGATGCTCCCGCCGGTCGGACTGACAATGGCCGTATTGATCCCAATCACCTGCCCGTTGACGTTCGCGAGCGGCCCGCCGGAGTTCCCCTCGTTGATCGCGGCATCCGTCTGGATTGCGCCAACCAGCGGATACTGCCCACCGCTTCCCGGAAGATCCCGATTCACCGCGCTCACCACGCCCACGCTCAACGTGTTCTCGATGCCCAGGGGCGCGCCGATGGCGAAAACCCATTCACCCTGCACCAGAGCGTCGCTGTCGCCCAGCTCGGCGTACGGTAGGTTCTTGCCGTCAATCTTGAGTAACGCCAAATCCGACGGGCGATCCGCTCCGACGACCTTGGCGTCCTTCGTCGTCCCGTCGGCGAGCTTGACGACGAGACTGTCCGCGCCCTCGATTACGTGAAAGTTTGTGATGACATATCCGTCTGGCGAGAGGATCACGCCCGACCCAAGCCCCGCAGGCTCTTCGCTGCCCGTCCAGAAATCTCTGCGAAACTGGAACACGCTGACGACGGCGGGCTGGACCCGCTTCACCGCATCGGCAAACGCCACTTGCCCCGGCCCCTTCTCGACCGAGACGGGCTTGTACTCCGCAAGGCGGTCGAGACCGTTCCCAGCGGGGGGAGCCATGCGGTCGTGCAAGGCAAGCGCCGCGTACACCCCCGCGAAACAGACGACGAACATGGCGAAATAGGGCGCGATACGGCTAAGCATGAGTGGTTCTTCCCTTTCTAAGACATACGACTTCCACCAGGGCCAGCGCTGCCTCCTCGCCCTTGTTCCCCATCTTCATACCCGCGCGTTCGATCGCCTCCTCTTGTGTAGCGCAGGTCAACACACCCCAAGTAATCGGCTTCGCCATACGAAGGGAAAGATCCGCCAGCGCGGCAGCCACTGCGTTCGATAACTGCGTCGCGTGAATGGTCGCGCCCTGGAGGATGCAACCGACGCACACGACGCCGTCCGCGCCCTCTTCCAATAACCGGTGAGCGACGATCGGGATCTCCCAGGTCCCGGGAACCCAAACTACTTCCGGGTCCTGCAGCCCGTGCATCCGCAACGCGCGCGCCGCTCCCTCGACGAGTTGATTGGTGACGAACTCGTTCCACCTCGACGCGACAATGGGAAGACGAAAGCCTTCCGCGTTCAAAACCGCTTCAATTTTCGGAGACATGCTCTTCGGGGTTTGGGAGAACGTGCCCGAGCTTGGTGCGCTTGGCGTCCAAATAGCGCTTCCGCTCAGGCAGGATGGGCGCGACGATGGGGACGTGCTCGACAATCTCCAAACCGTACCCCTCGATGCCGGCAACTTTGCTCGGGTTGTTCGTCAACAAGCGCATCTTCCGGATCCCGAGATCCACCAAGACCTGCGCCCCAATGCCGTAATCGCGCAAGTCAGGCTTGAACCCGAGCGCCTGATTCGCCTCGACGGTGTCCATGCCAGCGTCCTGCAGCTCATAGGCGCGAAGTTTGTTCAAGAGGCCGATCCCTCTGCCCTCGTGGGGAATGTAGAGTAGGCAGCCCCGGCCCTCCGCTGCGATCATACGCAACGCAATCTCCAACTGGTCGCCACAGTCGCATCGGAGCGAGTCCAACAGGTCGCCCGTTACGCAACTCGAATGCACGCGAACGAGCACCGGCTCTCCGTCGGCGACCTCTCCCATCGTGAGCGCCAAGTACGGCATGCCGTCTACCTTGCTCTCGTAGGCGGTGAGGGTGAACGTGCCATGCCGCGTCGGAAACTGCATCGGCCCGGCGACCCGTTCGATCAGGCGCTCCGTCTTTCGGCGGTAGGCGATCAGGTCCGCGATCGTGGTGATCTTCAGGTCGTGTTCCTTCGCCAATTCCTGGAGCTTGGGCAGCCGCGCCATCGTGCCGTCCTCGTCGAGAATCTCGCAGAGAACGCCGATCGGCTTCAAACCAGCCAATACGCACAGGTCTACGGTCGCCTCCGTGTGACCCGCGCGCTTGAGAACGCCTCCCTTCTCCGCTCGGAGCGGTATCACGTGCCCTGGGCGGGCGAAGTCCTCCGGTTTCGCGCTCTCTTCGCAGAAAAGGCGCACGGTGACGGCTCGGTCGTAGGCCGAGACGCCGGTGGTCGTGCCATGTCGAGCGTCCACCGTCTCGCCCATGGCGGTGCCGAGGCGGGAGGTGTTGTCCTTCGTCATCATCGGGATGCCCAGCTCGGCCAGTCGCTCCTCGGTCGTCGGCACGCAAGGGATGCCGCGGCCGTATTTGAGCATGAAGTTCATCTTTTCGGGAGTCATCTTCTCCGCCGCCATCACGAGGTCGCCCTCGTTCTCGCGGTCGGGATCGTCCACGACGATGACCATGCGGCCTTCCCGGATGTCTTGAATGGCCTCTTCGATGGTCGAAAACGGGTTGTTTGTCATAGAAGGCATGCCCGCAAGCGTACGGGTTTCTTGTCAAAAGTATACCTTTGAGGGGTCGTTTGGCACGTCGTTTGCAACCCTGTTTCCCGCGAGAAGCCTCCACTCAGCATGGCATCATCCGAACCCTCCGAACAGAGCCCGCTCCGGCGGGCTCCCTTTCTTAAGTGTCCTGCAGAGGACTCCCGACGCCGAAAGATGTAAAATCGCCGCAACGAATGGAGTACCGCCCCAGCATCGGCATCGAGGTCCACGCCGAACTGCTCACCACGACGAAGATGTTTTGCGGCTGCCGGAATCAGTTCGGCGGCGAGGTCAACACACGCGTTTGCCCGGTCTGTCTCGGCCTGCCGGGTTCCCTGCCGGTGCCAAATCGCAAGGCTGTGGAGCTCGTCCTCCGGACCGCGCTCGCCCTGAACTGCAACATCGCCCGCCGCTCCCTCTTCCACCGAAAGAACTACTTCTATCCCGACCTGCCGAAGGGATACCAAATCAGCCAGTACGAGGAAACCAACCCGATCGGATACCACGGCTACCTCGAAATCCCGAACCCGGAGACGAACGGCGAAACCGACATGCGGGTTCGCATCCGCAGAGTCCACCTCGAGGAAGATACCGGCAAACTCATGCACCTCCCCGACGGCGGGAGCGGAGTGGACTACAACCGCGCCGGCGTGCCCCTCATGGAGATCGTTACCGACCACCCGCCGGATATCCACTCGCCCGAAGCCGCTCGCGAATACGTTCAGCAGTTGCGACTGTTGTTGCTCTATCTCAACGTCTGCGATGGAAAGATGGAACAGGGAAGCCTCCGATGCGAGCCGAACATCTCGATCGCGCCGATCGGATCCGAAACGCTCGGCACCAAGACAGAACTCAAGAACCTGTCCTCCTTCCGAGCGCTGGTTTCCGGAATCGAACATGAAATCAACCGCATGAAGCAGGCGCTGGAAGTGGGCGAGGCGCTCCACCAAGAGACGCGCGGGTGGAACGAAGACACCCAGACCAGCTATCCGATGCGCACGAAAGAGGGCGAAGCCGATTACCGCTACTTCACCGACCCTGACCTGCCGCCGCTCGTCTTCACAGAAGAAGAGATCGAGCGCGTCCGGCAGTCCTTGCCCGAGCTTCCGTTGGCAAAACGGAAACGATACATCCACGAACTGGGCTTGGACGCCTACGACGC
>RFHN01000035.1 GCA_003695835.1 Armatimonadota bacterium | reverse complement strand
CTGGTACACGCCGGCCTCAACCCGCCAGGTCGCGTTGACCTGGTTCAGGATGTTCCGGAGCACCGTCTCGAACGGAAGGTTCGTAACCTTGATCGTAACCAAGCCCTGAACGTCCGCTGCGATGCTGTAGTTCTGAATGCCCACGCTTTCGAAAAGCAGCTTCAGGGCATCGCGAATCTCAGCTTGCTGGAGCTCCAGATGTGGCACGATCTTTTGGCTCGGATCCTCCTGAGCCGATGCGACCGGCGCAACGACCAGGGCCCCAAGAGCCAATGCCGAAATCATGACTGCGATGTGTCGTTTCATTTTTGCGTCACCTCTATAGATTTTAACGTCATAAGACGAAACTCGTTACCTTCCTACCCACCTCGGCCTCCACGGCCACCGCCGACGCCCGGTTCACCCAAGGTGCCCGGACCGCCACCGCTACCGCCAGAAGCGCCACCGCCAACACCCGGGCCTCGCCTGCCTCCAGGCTGCTGGGTGCCGCCGCCCGGCGAAGGCTGGCCGCCGCCGGCGACTCCGCCACCACCCGAACCGGGGCGATACGGCGGAGACTCGAGCCAAACGATCACGCGGTCCGGACGACGATTGCTCGACCGACGGAGCACCATCTTCTCGCCATCAATGGACTCGACAAACCACTCCGTATTGCCGACGCGGTCGCCCGGGCTGACGATGTAAGTTTGATTCTCGCCCTCGACTTCCACGATCGCCTGGACGGTGTCGCCCATGTAAATGCCAGCCAACCTTCGATACGGTTGCGGCTCGATCGGGCGCAGAGACTCAGGCTGTTCAGGCTCGGGAGGCGAAAACTCTCGGGCGTATCCCGGCATCTTGGAGAGGATCAGCCGATAGCGGATGCCCGTCTCAAACGCCATCTCCTCGGAAAACATGGCGAAGGGATTCCGCCGAGACGAAAACGTGGCCGCGTTGACCGCCTCCGTCAGCGCATTCGGGTTGAGCGGAGTCGGGTTGCCCGCAAGGGGCGGCTCGACACGACTCTTCTCATACTCGGCGAACAGGTCTGCCGTCAGATCACCGATCGGCTGCGGCCGGTTCGGTTCGTATTTGGCGCAGCCGACGGCCAGAAAGGCCGCTCCGGTCACGATCATCCAAGTCCAACGTCTCATTTTGGTTCCTCTACTCTGCATTATGGCTTGTTTATTGCCCAGGCAACCGGGCCTCGGCCGTCGCGTTACCGCCACCGCCTCCGCCACTAAAGCCGCCACCACCGCCGGCGCCCGAACGAGTCTGTCCGCCGGGACGCGGGGCCGTTCCAGCTCCTTGCCCCTGACCACCGCCACCGGTGTTCTGGGCGGCGGGGCTGATGTCCGGCACTCGACCTCGATCGCCCTGCCCGCCGGAAACGTTGTCCGAATTCACATACGCGACGACGACCAGGTTGTATCGCCCTCGAAGCCGATTGTTCGTGCCCTCGATGGAGAGGCCGCGCACGCTCGCGATATAGCCAGGAATGTCGTTCCAGGACCGCACGTGGCGAACGATCTGATCGTAGGTGCCCTCCACCGTAATCGTTCCCAGATCCCAGATCGCAACCGGATACGGCAGCGCGGGATAGTTGAAGTAGAACTCGACCAACTCGTTCGCGTTGTCGGTCGGATACGGGACGAACGGCCCGATCTCCCCGGCTTCGTTCGTCGGCGCAATCACCCGGACACCGCTCCGGGCGATCCACTGCTTCAAATCGCGCTCGACGTTCGCGTGCCACTGGCGCGCGTTCACCGTCAGCTGCCACCGATGGTCGAGCAGGTTGAACCGTCCTCGACTGGGCGTCTTCGTCTCCGCGATGCGCTTCCACTCGATCTGCGCAGCGTTCACCGCCTCCAGTGCCTCCGCGACGCGCTTTCGCGCCGCTTCTTGGCTCTGCTTGGAGATGATCGTGTCCAGCTTCTGATTGACCTCTCGGTACGCCTTGATCTCTTCGCGCTCCGGACCGATCTTGAGCCACCAGAAGCCAGCCCATGTCACGGCCATCAAAACGACGCCGCAAACCACCCAAACATATCCGCTAACTTTCGACATGGCTCCTCCTAATTGTTCATCCCTCCTAAGGCCGGTCCACGACGACCGCCAGGCGCCGCGCCACCACCTGCCGGAGGCGGAGTTCCGCCACCGCCACCTCCGCCGGTCGGAACACCGGGTGTGCTCACACCTTCCGCTGCCGCGCGAAGAGTCGGCTGGATGTCAGGCGCGCGCAGGTCGCGCCCCTGGATGACCAAGGTGAACGTGACGGACGACCATCCCGGAATCGGGCCGCGATCCGTCGAGTCCGGATTGTAACCGAACGGCCCCTCATCTCCGGGGGCGACCGGGCCGAAGCCAGAGCGGCCGACGCTCTGCGCTCCCGGGAACCGCAGCAAGGCGATCATCATATCGCTGTACTGCTGGAAGGTCTTCAGATACCCCTGAATGACGACGGTTGCGTTTTCGCCACTCGAAGAGGCTGTGATAGACCGCACACGGAAGAAAGACGGAATGTACTCCAGCAACTCGTCGTAGAGATCGGGATAGGCGACGTTGGCCTCTTCGATCTGGTGCGCCAGTGCGGTGTTCGTCAAAACGATTTTCGCGCTCGCGACGATCTCGTCCGCTCGAGCTGCCGTCTTGCGGACTTTGTCGGCCTCCTGCTCCTTCAAGGTCTGCTCCTCTTTCAGGGCCGCCAGTTCGTTGGACGTGTTGGTCTTCAAGATCCAGGCAGCGGCGAAGTTGAGGATGACCAGCACGATCATCGCAATGAGGAAAGGCAGGCCCGCGACCCGCTTCCTCGTTGCCTTCGGCAGAAGATTCAGTCTCATACTTTGTCTCCGTTAGTCGTACGCAATGTAAAGGCCCATCCCGATTGCCGTCGCATATTGGGATGCAAGCCCGCCCGCCAAGGTTTCAGCTCCCGGAGCCTCCACGCCGATACCCTGGAGCGGGTTGAGCCGAGAAACCGGCAATCCGAGCGAGCGCCCCAGGAACGAATCCAGCCCCTTGAGCAAGGACCCGCCACCACTGACAACCAATTCGTCCACCTGACCGCCCCGGCTCTGGTAATAGTCAATGGAGCGGCGGATCTCGGCGACGAACTCCTCGAGCTGCGGCACCATAGCCTGATACACTCGAGAATCGCCAGTGTCGGGAGCCGGCGCCGGCGCTGGGGCCTGCGTCTGCTCATCTGGTTCGCTCGCCGAAGGCGCAAACGGATTGTAGGCCTGCACCGTAGCGCCAACGCCTCCGGCCGTGTCCGGGATCACCGCATTCAGCTTCATGTTCTCGGCTTCGTCGGCGCCGACGCCGAGGTTCTCTGAAATCGCCTTCGTCCAGAACGCGCTCCCCAGAGGCACGGTTCGCGGGAAGGCGAGGATTCCCTGCCGGTACATGTTGATGGAGGTCACCGAATGACCCACATGGACCAAGCAAACGTTCTTCGTTGCTAAATCGCTCTGATGGCAAGAAAGGATCACCCGCCCCAGGCCGAGTGGCTCCACGTCAATGGCGGCGGGCTTCAAACCAGCTCCGCGCACCAGCTCGACGACCGCCTCGACCGCGCTCTGGGGCGATACGGCCATGACGACCTCCATGTTCTGCGTGGCATCCAGATTCGGGTTGGGAATGGGCCGATAGTCGCTAACGACGGTGCTTTCCGCAAACGGAATATTGCGCTGAATCTCCCAGCCCATGTGTTCTCGCAATTCCGCGTCGGACATCTTCGGAACCTCGAGGTTTCGAACCACGACCGAGGATTGCCCGTTGATGCAGAAAATCGCGTCCTTCACGCCAACACCCGTTTCCCCGACCAACGCACGGAGCGCAGCGCCGAGCGTTTTCGGGTCGAAGATGCCGGTGTGATCACACGTGTTCGGGGGCGTCGGAGAGACTCCGAGCGCAGAGACAACCGGCGTGTCCGCCATCCGAACCGCCGCAATCTTCATGCTGTGGGTGCCGATATCGACACCGAGCGCTTGATTCAATCGTTTCGCCATCCGTCCTCCGTGCCCCGATGGGCTTCAACATGTTATCCGCACGCCTACGGCCATGTCAAGCGGCCGAGGCGCCGAAACTGTAATTTCGGACGGATCGAGAGACCCAGAAGGTTCTCTCGTCCGCCCTACTCTCCTTTAGTTTCTGAACCGAACCGGTTCAATCCGAGGCGCGACCGTAACGTAGTAGACATCCGGAGTGCCACCCCGAGTACTCGTGAAGAATACCCACACGAGCGGCGGCCGCAACTCGCCGGACACCGGGCTCGGGTCGAAAGTGTCCGGGAACGCGTAAAGCGAACCCTCGTCAATCGCCTGCTCGATCGGTACCGGCTGCTCAGCCATCTCCGTCTGCCAGTCCACGAATGCGGTCACCACATCCGTCTGCAGCACGCCGTTGTTGTCGCGATACTGGTACGTCACCTCGACTTCGTTCCCTTCGTCCGGCAACGTGAAGAAGATCCTGCCATTGCCCGGGTCGGCCTGGTAGAACGGTCCATCCAGCGGGGAGCCGTTCGCCTTTCGCACGGACAGAACCCTCGGGTTGCCGTTGTTGTCCAGCGCGATTGGGAAGCGAAGCTGCACGGTCAGGCGCTGTGTCTTCATGTACGGGCGGCGCTGCTGACCCTGGCCGGTCGCACCGCGTTCATAGAAGTACCAGTAGCGCCCGACGCGCGGAGCGTCGTTCGCTTGGAGCGGCGTGAAAGCGCCGTTCCCGCTGACGCGAGACCAGAACTCGCGGACGGAGGCGTTACGGTTGTCGAGGAACGCGCTCGGATTGCTGTGGCCGCCGGTATCGCCCAGCTCGCTCACTCGAATAATCCGAGGCGTGTACCGCAGTTCGAGGCGGCCCGCAGCGCTCGGCGGGCTCGTGCTGAACCAAACCGTTCCGGTGTGCGGATCGAAGTAGATCTTGCCGCCGGTACGGCTGTCCATCGTCACCAGGCCCGTCGCTTCGTCGAAGTTCCGCGTGCCGGCGATGTCCAGTCGCGTCGCCGCTTGGTTCGGGTATCGGACCCAAAGCTCGAGCGGGCGCCGCAGGTTCCAGTTGACGCCGCGGGCGCGGTACCGCCCCGTTGCGGCGTCTCGGACCAGGACCTCGCGGTTCCGTTCCGGCATGTCGCGAAGTCCTCGGACGCGGAGCAGGTTGTCGCCATCCCAGCGACCGTAGAACACTTCCGGCTGGGCGCGATCGCGCAATCGGCCGGTGAACACGATGTCAATGTCGCCGTTGGATCGCAGCCACGGCGTCGGCTCCATCGCCGCCGCAAAACCGGGACCCGGATCAATCAGCAGGTTGTCAGTCCAGTTTGCGGTCTGATTTCCGCTCGCATTGCCAGGCCGGTTGACGCGGACGTTCTGGAACATCTTCGGGTGCCCGTTCACGTTCGCGTGCCAGAAGAAGGCGAGCCGGTTCGCGTCGAGCGTGCGGAGCGTTCGGAGGTGCTGCTTCTCGAGCTCTGGGTCCACGGAGATCCAAGCCCAATCTCGCACGTTCGGGACGGGCGTACTCGGCGAAACTTCATAGGTCGCGTAGAAGATGCGATGATCAATGTAGTCAGCCTGGCCGTCGCCGTTCGCATCCTTGAACGCGGATCCGGGCAGGCCAAACTCCTCCTGCGGGTTCGCCGTTAGCCCAATCGTATCGAAGTTGACCGGGAAGGCTGGTCCACCGAACTGAGGCGAACCGACGACGACACCCGGCGTCTGGTCAAACAGAGTATTGGGCGGGAGAGTTGGAGCCGGGCCCAGGAACTTCAGATAGAACGAAGAGCCCAGCGATGGGAAGCCCAGCAGATCGCGGAGCGGGCTCGTCCCTGCCTCGGGCGGGGCGCCGGCCGGGGTTGTGCCGCGCAGGACCGCCGCAAAGAGTCGCCAGACGTCCTGCGCCTGAGGCGACGCGGGAGTATTCGCCTGGCCGGGGCGGTTCGACAGCCACAGCAGGTGCATACCACCGGTGACGTCCCGGAACGCCGTCGGCATCGTGTTCGTCCAGCGGAAGGCTGTGGATACGCCAAGGTCCGGATCTACGTGGGGCACACTGCCGGTCGTCTGCCCGCCGGTCACTCGGGTCTCACGGATGCGCAGCTTGACCCTCATCGTTGGGTCGGAGAACGCCTCGAGAGGCTGCCCGTTCTGGTCCACCAACGCAGCCATGTCGTTTCCGCCTCCGACAAGGAAGTTGTCCTCGATGACGAACACGAGCTGACTGTACTCACCGGCTGGGAAGCCGAGCGGCACGGCAACGCCGATTCTCGGCTCGCTGCCCGGAGGCGGCGTAGCTCCATAGGGTACGTCCGGGATGGACAGCACGGTCGGCGCACGGTCTCCCGCTCGCGCCTTGTGTAGCGTCACCCTTTGGTTGCCGTTCGCGTCGTTCGCGCCGGTGGGCGGCACGAACGGCGGGTTCGAATAGGGCGGGTTGAGATTCGTGATGATGTTCGGGAACCCGTCGAGCCATGCTTGGCTGTCGTTCGCATCGGAAAGGAAGGCCACCGGTTGATACACCGGACCCGGCAGGAACCCTACGCGCGTCGCCACACGGAGGTCCAGCATGTTGACGTTTCCTTCGTTCCTTACGGTAAACGTCTTGAAGAACAGCCGGAACGTGCCGGTAGACCACGGGTCGAATCCATTGAGCGTCCACGGAGGCATCGGGGTGTAGCCAAGGCTGTGCGGTTCGCTGCCAAGGTCCACGGTCTCTTCCGCGATGCTGATGGACTCGTCCACAGGAACGCTCCCGCCGACGCGCAGACCGCGG
>RFHN01000034.1 GCA_003695835.1 Armatimonadota bacterium | reverse complement strand
CTAAGGGGGTTCGGCTCGTCCTCTTCGGTGTAGGGCTTCCGTTTGGCTCCGTCGAAGACGAAGTCTGTGCTGATGTGGAGCAGTCGGCAGGGAAGATAGGTTGTCACCTTCGCGAGGAGCGTTGGGCCGTACGCGTTCAGCAGGCGCGCGGCATCCGGCTCCGATTCCGCCTTGTCTACGGCCGTGTAAGCGGCGCAGTTGACGATCCAATCGGGTCGGCCGGCGAGGAAGTAGGCGCTGACATTCCGATCGTCGGTGATGTCGAGCTCGTCGCTGGGTGGCGCGTCCACGGTGTGCCCACGGTTCTGAAGCTCTCGGACGACATCGGATCCGAGCAGCCCACTTCCGCCGACAACCAACACTTCCATAGCGAAAGGTTACCTTTGCCTGTGTAGAATGCCCCGCCGTGTGCGAGATTGTGCTTCGACGAGCCAGGCGTGGCGACGAAGAGGGCGTTCAGCGCGTGGTAGAGACCGTTTGGCACGAGTACGGCTTCGTGTGGGATCCGGACTACTATAACCGAGATCTAACGGATCTCAAGCAGCACTACTTTGATGTGGGAGGCGACTTCTGGGTTCTGGAACAGGAGGGAAAGATTGTCGGAACGGGCGGATACGAGAAGCACAGCGACGAGGAGTGCGAACTCGCGCGCCTCTATCTCTTGAAGGAGGTGCGCGGACAGGGTTGGGGCAGGCGGCTCTTCGAGCACATTGTTCGAACGGCGCAAGAAAGGGGATTCAAAAGGATGGTCATCTGGTCGGACAAGAAACTCGTGGAGGCGCACCGGCTCTACACATCCTATGGCGCGAAGCTCTTCGGCGACCGTTGGGTGCGAGACGCCGATCTCTATGAAGAGTGGGGCTTCGTCTTAGACCTTACGAACGCGTCGCTTGCTTCAGAGCGCTGACGAATTCGCGCACTCGACTCGCGTTCTCGGGCCAGCCTCCCGCCAAGAGGTCTACGAGGGCGCTACCCACGACGGCGCCCTCCGCCACGCTCGAAACCATCCGAACGTGGTCCGGTGTCGAGATTCCGAACCCGACGCAGACCGGCAGCGTGCAATAGGTCTTGACGCGCGCGACGGTTTGCACGACATCTGCGGGTACTTCGTTCCCGGCGCCCGTTACGCCGGTTCTGGACACGCAGTACACAAATCCGGTTGACGCTTCGCTCGCCAGCTGAACGCGTCGCTCGGTGCTCGTCGGCGCCACGAGGAAGATGGTATCGAGCGCCTCGTCTCGTGCCGCGCGGATCCACTCTCCCGCCTCTTCCGGGATCATGTCGCTGAGGATGACTCCGCTTACTCCCGCCTCACGGGCCTGTTTGGCGAACTCGACGAATCCCGGCCGCATTGCGATATTCGTGTACGTCATCAGGACGATCGGCGGCAGGTCTTGCGCGATCGGTCTCAACGTGTCGAGCACAGCCTGAGGCGTAACCCCCCGATCCAGCGCTCGTTGGCTGCTTGCCTGGATCGTCGGCCCATCGGCGATCGGATCGCTGAATGGGATTCCGACCTCGATGACGTCGCAGCCTGCCTCCGCGAGCGTTCGGAGAATCTCTGGCAACTGATCCAGGTCTGGGTCTCCAGCTGTCACGAAGCAGACGAGCGCACGCTCGTTCTTGTCGGCAAGAGTTTCGAACGTTTGCGCGAGAGTGTTCACGCCGCCGGCTGCGCTCCGTCTTTGGAGCCGTCGTTCAGAAAGTGCGCACGGATCCAAGAGGTGATCGCCTCAAAGAGCTGAGGATCGGGCTTTTCCGGATTCGACGGGTCGGCCTTTGGATTGTTGATGGGAAACTGATTGAAGAAGTGGGTGGCGCCTTCGATCATCACGAGCGTGACATCCGGGTTGCCTGCTTCCTTGGCGGCCGCCGCCAGCTCCCGCGCGTTGCGGGGTAGTACCTTGAGGTCTTCGGTTCCTTGCACGATCAGGATGGGTTGGCGCACTTGTCGTATGACCTCGCTCGGGTTGTTTCGGATGTGTTCGCGCAACCAGGTGAGATTGAGACCGTGGACGATCCCTCTCTCGCCATCTTTCGCCTTTTGGATTGCTTCTTTCATCATGGGGATCATCGCAGCGGCCTGCTGCCGGGCGGCTTCGGGAAGCCTCGTATCCGATTCCTGCGCGGTCAACTGCTCGATCACGATCTCGTCGAGCGGGCGGCTGGTGGCTGCCAGAAGAATCACCCCGGCAATAGTGGGGTCCTGCTTCGCCACGAGCGGCGCGATGACTCCGCCCTCGCTGTGCCCGAGAAGAATCACCTTGAAGGGATCCACTTCCGGCCGGGCCTTGAGATAGTCCGCCAAAACGCTGGCGTCGGATACGAGATTCGAAAGGGAAGCGTCCTGGAGTTTGCCGGTCGAGCCGCCGACCCCTCGATCGTCCATTCGCAGCACGACGCATCCGATGGCGGCGAGGCGGTCTGCGATCTGGGCGCCGAGCGAGGCGTTCCAAGCAGGCGGAGCGTTCCAGTCGCGATCTTGCGGGCCGGACCCGGAAATCAGCAAGACGGCGGGATGTCGCCCTGGCGTCTTCGGGACGGTTAGAGTGCCCTTCAGATACACGTTGGTTGCCGTCATCACCTCGACTTCCTGCTCGGTATAGAGGCGCGCGTTCGGTTTGATCTCCATCGGAGCCGGTGGTTCGACGCCTTCTCGCAAATGCTCGAACCCGACGCGCACGATCTCGGCGCGTTGCGCAGGCACTGCCATGTACAGCACGCGGCCGGAAGCGTCTACCACGAACCTCTCTTCGAGACCGAGGACCGATCCCTTCCACTCGATCAACCCATCGTCCCTTTGGTTCTTTTCTGTGAGATTGAGCTCCACCACGACACCTTGCGTCGGTACGAGCAGTTGGGCCGATGCGGTCTCCTGCTCCGCCACGGATCGGAATACGTGCTGAAGGGTGTGCCAGATGAGGTTCTCGGCGAGGTAGAGCGGCCGATCCTTGTCGAAGGGAATCTCCTTGCCGTCGCTCGTGGTTACTCGCCCATCGCCGACGACGATCTCGAGCACGCGTCCTTGACCAAAGTTCAGCGTGGCTTGGGTGAGCGCGCCGTCTTTCGTCTGGATCTCCGCTTTCATAAGCAGCTTCGCGGGATCGTCGGACGGTGAATCGCCGCGAACCACGATCGCGCTGCTCTTGCCGGTCTCCAGCACACGGAATCCCTCCCGAGCGATCGGAGCGCCGGCTTGATACGTGATATAAGTGCCCTGATCGGCGACTGCGGCTTGAAGAGTCACATAGGCGAGACAGAAAGTGAACACGCCGTCAGTTTACCGAGGTTGCGAGGTGCCCGCGAACGCGTTGGCAACGGCGCGGAGATCGGCGCCCAGAATCGCCTCGGCGATCTTCTGCAGGTCAGCCTCTTCTCCGGTGAAGTGGAACGTCCTCTGATAGTGAGTGAGCGTCCGGCCCGGTTCCAACTCCGCCGCCGGTGACGACGTCTCCAACTCGAAGAACGCGCCCAATCCCGGCTTGCCGTCCCCCTGGGGACCGTCGTTGTAGGCGTTCACGACGTCGCCCGCGTACGGGTCGTCCTGCATCTCCCACATCGAGTTGACATAGTCCCCTCGCGGTACGTCAATCGTCACGATGGTCAAGAGCTTTCGGGCCGGGTCGTAGCTGCCGAGCGCGCGCATCGCTCGCCTGGGCGAAACGCCGATCTTGCTTCTGTACTGGCCGTCGGCCTTGAAGAGGATCAATCCCTCGTGGATCTTGAGCCGATCTGCCGGTACTTTCCCGAAGTACGCATCGTTGACGATCGGGCCCAGCTCCTCCTCGGGTCCCTCGCGGAAGGGAAGGATGGCGGTGGTCGTCGGCGTCGCCTTGTACATTCCCAGAATCCAGAGCGAGAGAAGCCCGCCTTTCTTCGTCCAGGCTTCTTGGCCGAGGTTCGTGATGGAGTTCTCCGTCTCGTAGGCGACTCCACGGACGCCATCCGGGATCTGGACGCCGAGGATCGTGCCGATCGTGCCAGGGCTGAGGAAACGCACCGTGCGGTCTATCCGAAAGTCGAAGACGGTTCCAGCGTAGTTGACCAGTGAAGCGGTCTTTGTCAGGGTAACGGAGATCTCGGTCCAAGTAACCAAATCGAACGGCTCGGTGTCAAGAAGCGGCGGGACGCGCCAATGTTCCAGCGTAAACGGCTTCCCTTGATCGAAGAACAGCGCGTATGGTCCGCCTTCCGGGCCTAACCAAAGCCGTTCCTCGCCCCCATACGGGTTGATCTGTGGTCTCTTCTTGCCCGAAGCGATCAGGTCGTAGTTGATCCAGCCGATTCCCGGTTCGTTCTGGTCAAACGCGCTGGTCATCACCCGGCCTTGGTACGCGGGAACGACAACAATCGCGGGCCCTGAGCCGTCCGTCAGCACGACGGCGTCGGCGTGTTTCTTCAAGAACGCGACATCTTCTTGGAACGTCATCGTTTTCTTGCCCTCGTCATTCGAGGACTGCTTCTGGTTTCCGCAACCGATGAGAAGAAGAATGAGCGAAAAGGAAAATACGATCCATTCGAAACGCATGCGCCGCCTCCGCGCTCTCTTTTACCCGACACGCTTCAGTCCGTCAAAACTCTGCCGTACCCGTCGTACTGAACGTGTCCGAGCAGGATCAAGAGCCCGTCTATGAACGACCAGATCCAGAGGACTCCGCAGGTACAGATTGTAGTCAGGATCTGGAGGACGCCGATGGCCAGATAACCCAAGTACAGGCGCCCAACCCCCGGAAGCAAGAGCTGGAGGATTCCCGCAAGCGGCCTGCTTCTCGGACTGGGGATCTCGCCGTGGGCGCTCCCGAGGAGCGGTTGAGGCTCAGCGAACGGCACGGGTCGCCGAGAACGGGTGCGCGCCTTCTGCTTCGGCTGAAAGGGCGGAGGTGTGGCGTGGAGGCGGAAGAAAGCCTGAAGCTCGGGGACGTAGCCAGCCTCGGTCCAGTCCGACATTCCGGCGCGCCAGACATACGTTTCGGGCGTGATGACCCCACCGTCTATCAGCTCTCTGATCTGTTCGGTCGTGAGCGGGCCTAACTGGCCCAACTGACCGACGTAATACCATTCGTTCGATTCCATTCGCGCCCCGATGCGTCTTACCTTACTTTCCCTCGTGGCGTTCTCTCTCCCGGAACGCTACGGGTCTAAAGGCCCAGACTTCCCAAAGCGAAATGGGGCCCGACTTCCGCCGGACCCCATCGGACTGGCTTGGGACCTTAGGCGTCCTGCTGCCGTTTTCTGCTGAGGAACGTGGGGATGTCGATGACGGATTCCGCTTCCTCCTCTGGCTGGGGGAGCGGTTCATCCAATTCCGGGAAATCGAAAGTTGCCTTCGGTGCCGGCTTGTCAATGCAGGCGGCGAGAATCGTAATCACGACTTCGTCGCCAAGCTCTCCCCGAAGCACGTGGCCGACGATGACGTCCGCTTCGTCGGGTTCCGTGAACTGAACCAAGTAT
>RFHN01000033.1 GCA_003695835.1 Armatimonadota bacterium | reverse complement strand
GTTCTGCGACCGTTTCACGGTAGCGCCGCTCGGCCCAACCCATCTCCCTCGCGAGCGAGAGGGCCATGGGGCGGGTGCCCGCTCTGAACTCGCCGTGACCCGTGCGGAAGAACGAGGTCCAAATCGCTGAGGCGCCCACCTGCCGGAGCCGATCGGCGAAACGAACGGGATCGCGGACTGGCAGCAATGGCGCGAGCGACAGAATGACCTTCACCCCAGCCCTCGCAAGGCGCTCAGCTGCCTGCAGCCTTCGCTCGATCGGGGCGCATCGAGGTTCAAAACGGCGACGAACGGACTCGTCATCCGTCGTGACCGATATGCCGACAGTCAGGTGGTCAAATTTCTGGAACAGTTCGATGTCTTGTTCGACGAAAGGGCTCCGCGTTTGGACGTGTACGTTCGGTTGTGGTCGGACCTCGGCCAGCAATTTCAGGATGGCTCGCGTCAAGCGCACTCTTTGCTCCAAAGGCTGGTACGGGTCGGTGGCGCTACCGATGAGGATTCGCTTCCCTGCCACGTCGGCGGTGCGGCGCTTGAGCAGGGCGAGGGCGTTTACCTTGATGTCCACCCAGTTGCCCCAATCGCGAGCTTGCGCCTCGTCCGGAACGAAGAAAGCCGCGTAGCAGTATGCGCAGCCGAAGGCGCACCCAACGTAAGGATTCAGGCTGTAGTCGCAAAACTTCTCTATCGCGCCCGTCGCCTTGGCAAGGATGCCGGACGCCACCCTACCCTTCACCGCCACGCCTGCCGGGGCGCGGACGTCATACGCCTGATCGAACAGCGCCATCTGTGCCATAGGGCCATTCTGGCACAGAGGGAGTACGTATGTCTACTGGTGAAGTTTAGAGTCTTATCGAGCGATCCTCCAAACGGCCTGGTCGAACCGCCCATTCCAGTTCGCGACGGTCACGCCTCGGTCGTGGAAGCCGATCCTGGCGCGTACCTCGCCGGTGCCCGGTTGGACGAAGCGGGAGAGATTGCCCGAGGCGGAGAAGTCGAACCGCGTGTCCGTCGTGGGTCCGGAGACTTCCCCGACCTGCTCCCAGCTTCCGGATTGGAAGTTGTAAAGCTCCACTCGCAGGCGGGTCGGCGTCGCGTCAACCGCTGCTTCGATTCGGAAACCGAGAGAGGTTGGCGTGTCTGTCGGCGAAGTGCCCGTCAGCACGATCTCCACGGAGGCGGCGGCAACCTCGGTCGGCCTGCGAGCGGCAACGTTGTAGTAGGCATCGTCCGAGAGGAAGAGGTCGGCCAAAGAACCGCTGAGGAACTGACCGCGGGTCACTTGTACGCTCTCCGGTAGGACGGTGAGCGGCACGCCCGGCACTTCATACGGAAAGATCCAGGTTCTCCACGCATTGCCTTCCGCCCACTCGTGGTGTCCCCAGAGCAGGCCGTCGGTGAGTGGATCCGGGACGGAGGTGGAATAGTCGCCCCACCGGGAACCTGTGTACGGGCCTGTGTTTGTGCGAATCACGTCTCGATCGTTCATCGTTCCGAGCGGGTCGGTCGCTTTCCGCGCGGCACGATAGATGGAGATGAACTCGGTGGGACTGCTTCTGGCGCAAACGAGCATTGCGTTCCCTTCGCCGTCCACTCCGATGCTGGAGAAGAAGGTGCGATAGGTTCCGCCTGCGTCCACGTTGCCGGACTGGCGCAGCGATGGGTTCTGTCCGGAGTTCGGCCATCCATTCATCTGGATCTCGTACCACCTCGCCATCACGCGGGACGAATTGATATGGTGCGTAGCCCAGAGGGATCCATTGCGGACCATGCAACTCCAGAAGCGGGAGTCGAACGTCGTAATGCGCGTGCTGGTTCCGCCCGACGGAGCGCTTTCAGGTGGGCTGTAGGCGGGGACGGTGAGCGTGAAGCTGACGAGGTTCGGCGATCCCAACGGATCTCGAATCGCCCAGAGTCGAACCGACGTGTTGTTGGACGACTCGAAGTGTTCGATCATGTACTGCGGAGAGTTCGGATCCCAGCTTTGCGGCAAGCCAAAGCTCTGCGAGCCGGTATGAAGGTAGGTCCGGGTCAAGGGCGCGTTGCCGACAAGCACGTCGCTCTTCCGCAAGATGAGAATCGCGTACTTCTGGCCTCCGCCGAACGCATCCGCCGTGAGGTAGACGGCTTGCGTGTCGGTCGCCATATTGGGTGAATCGATGCTATTATCGGCGATAGCCGTAACGTCGAAGCGGTACTTGTACCAGGTTCCGTTTGGATCGGAGTCATCGGAGACGGCATACAAGAAGTAGGATCGGCCGCCAGTGCGTTCGCATGCCATCGCCATGAACCGACCGCTGAACGGGTCGTAGATCGCTTCTGGATCAAAGACGAATCCGCCGGGGTTGAGGTTTCCCCAGAATCCCTGCGTTCCCTCGATTTCGTCTTGGAACGTCATCGTGCCATCTTTTGTGAAGAATGCGATCGCCCCGTTCGTCATGGCGACGATGTGATTGGGCCCGACGGCCGCGTGCGGGTCGGGAGGCGTCCACCCAGTCGAGACGATGCCAAGGAACCCCGTGCCGCCCGTGAGAGTCCTTCCCGACCACGGGTCTTCCCGATCCTTCGGGTTGAACGTTGGCGGTTCATGGGGAGCGGCGACCTCCGTAATGTGCTGGACCTGAACCTCGCCGCCTATCGGAGAGTTCGCGGCGCCCTTCGACGAGTCCACGCGCGGGTCACTCGCCTCCAGACCCGGCGCGAGCGATTTGGGAAGAAAAACCGTGCAATAGATGCCGCTCTCGTCTCCCAAGCCAGCGTCTCCCTCCCAGGCTACCGCGATTCTGCCATCCTCATCGTAGGCGATGCGGGAAGCGCCGCTCGGCGTTCCGGTCCGCTGATCTCCGAAGCGATAAGCCGTAACCGACTGGGGGTCCGCGATCATGACACCCCGGTGATCGAAACGCGCCACGTAGGTCTTACGCCTGGGTGTCGAGGAGAGGCTGAGCCACTCGGTCCAGGCGAGCGCGAAAGATCCATCCGAGCGCGCCGCTACTGTAACTGCATTTTGAGAAATTCCAAGGAGAGGCACCGAGCGCAGAGGCCCAACGGGGCGGAGATTCGCGTCGAGCAGTTGATAGTGGACGCGATGCGTGCCATTTGCGAGCGGCCGCACAAAGGCGACCACCGCCCCCGAGTCATGGGCAGCGATCACCGGCTCGATCCCTTCGCACAATCGTCGCTCCTTGCCGGTCGGGTTGAGGAAAGCGTCGAAGGCGCGAACGTACACCTCGCCGCCGCCCTGCTGAACGCGCTGCCACGCCACCCACACTCGCTCGCGCGTGGCGGCAACGCTCGGGAAGACCTCGCGTCCGGAGTCGGCGGTTGAGGCCCGCAGTTCCTCTCCGGCCGGCGAGCCTCCTTTGATCAAGCGGAGGAAGATGCGGCGCTTGTCGTGGTCAATCTGGCCCGTCCAGGCGAGGACCGCACGGTGATTCTCGAGCCGTGCGACGACGGGTTCGGTTTGGTCGCCCAGGAATCGTTGATTCGCCGCGCGGCCGTGGAACAGCACGCCGAAGCGATGTCCATCCAAGTTCAGGGCCTGCCCGGTCAGCGCGGGCTCACCCTCGAGCCAGGTGAGAGCAGGGCGTTCCGCGGGGTACTCACCGGATGCCAAACGCTCTGCACCACTCGGTTCGCCCAGTGGGTCGAAGACGCGAAGCCTTAGGCGCGCTGGACCGGAGGGCTCCCGACTTTGCCACGCCACCGCGAGGGTGCCATCGGCAGCCATCGCGAGGGCGGGCGCCTCTTGCCTGCCT
>RFHN01000032.1 GCA_003695835.1 Armatimonadota bacterium | reverse complement strand
GCGCTTGGTGTCTGCCAGGTCGGCAGGTGAAAACGGAAGGGAACCGTGTCACTCGATTGCGTAAGGGCGACTCCACCCACGAGGACTCCGATCACGAGCAAGATCAGCCCCGCCGGAAGGCGCCGGTTCCCAAGCAACGCAAGAGCGACAAAGGCGCCCACAGCGGCCAGCGCGTAGTTCGTCCAGGCGCCAACCAACACGAACTCTTTGAGCGCGACGTTGGCAAGCTGGAGCCCTAAACCGACCTGGATTCCTCTCACCACGCACTTGGGCACCACCTTCCCAAACCAATCCAACAGTCCAAGGACGGCGAGGAGCAGAACGCAGATCCCAAGCGCCAGCCCAGCGCCGAAGATGAGCGAGGAGGAGACCTTGCCGGCAATCACGATCGCGGCGATCGCCTTGAGCGGCTGAACGGGCATCGGCAGGCGATAGACGACGCCGGTGAGGATCTGCATCACGCCGAACATCGTGAGGACGTTCGCCGGCTGCAGGTCCGTCGCGAGGATCATGCCGACGAGAAGCGGCAAGTCGGTCCCCAGATCGCCGATGGCGCCAGCCCATTCGTTCCGATCGAATCGAATCGGAGGGCGGGGCGGACGTTCGGTGCTCGTCTCGGGCGCTTGCACGGCGGCCATGGGAACCTGCGGAGTATAGACGAGCAGGATTCGGGAACGATTGGTACGGTTCGTTCGTCCCTACATAAGGGAGAAATGCCTCGCAAGACGGACACTAAGGAAAGGATTTTGAAGGAAGCGATGGCGCTGATCCGCGATCGTGGATATTGCAGCGTCGGGGTAGACGACATTCTCAAGGCAGCGAACGCGGGGAAGAGTAGCTTCTACCACTACTTCGAATCCAAGGAAGCGCTTGGCGCCCAGGTGCTGGAAGCCTACGGCCGGTTAGCGAACGAGGGCATCCTGCGCGAGGCGTTCGCGCCCTCCGTTCCTCCCCTCGAACGCCCCCTGCGCTTCGTTGAGCTGATTCGAGACCAGGGAGAGCCGCTCGAGGGGTTGTTCGCCGGCCTCTACGCTTCGGACAACGGCCACGTGTCGGACGCGATTCGATCCAAGGCCGCGGAGGTCGTCGAGAGTGTCGTCCAGCGATTCGAGCAGGCCTTCCAAGAGGCCGTTCAGCGGATGGAGCTGTACCCCGACGCGCCCGTTCGCGCGATGGCGGAAGCTTGCGTTGGGTTCTGTGAGGGCGCGCTGCTGATCGCCCGCCTCACGGGCCGTTCCGACACCCTGGAGCGAGTCGGCTCGCTGATGGCCGGCATCTGGCATCCGTACAAGGTATAGGCGAAAACCTACTCAGTTCGGAGCGCTTCCATCGGCTCGAGTTTGCTCGCGAGGTAGGCGGGATAGAAGCCGAAGAACGTACCCACCAGGGCGGCGAAGGCGAAGGCGATGACCACCCCCGGCAGGGAGACAATCGGGTCCACGCCCATCAAGCCCGCGACGAAGTGGACTCCGGCGATCCCGAGGATCACTCCGATCACTCCGCCCGCCAAGCAGAGGAAGATGCTCTCCAGAAGGAATTGGCTGAGGACGTCGTCCTGGCGGGCGCCGATCGCCTTGCGCAAACCGATCTCGCGCGTGCGCTCGGTAACGGAGACGAGCATGATGTTCATGATTCCGATGCCTCCAACGAGAAGCGACACGCTTGCGACGCCTCCGAGCAGAAGGCTTAGGACGCGCGATTGTTCCTCCGCTGTCTGAATCAGCTCTCCCTGGTTGAAGGCGCGGAAAAGATCTTCGCCGCTCGCGTCGCGTCGCACTTTTCGGAGCGTTTCTTGCACCTTCGCGAGCGTGTAGTCCATCACGTCTGCGTTTTCTGCCTGCACCGCGATCCCGCTCAAGGTGTCGCGGCGGCGGATGCGAGAGTTCGCTGTGTTGATCGGCACGTAGATCATATCATCTGGGTTCATGAAACCCTGGCCGCCTTTGAAGGCAGCGACGCCGATCACCTCGAAGTCCTGATTGTTGATACGGATGATCGAGCCGACGGCAGGTCCGTCGCCGAAGAGGCGCTCGTAGATGTCGTAGCCAAGGACGCAGACTTTGGCGGCGTTTTGATTCTCTTCCTCGGTGAAGAAGCGTCCTTCTTTCAACTGGATATTCCGAATCTGCTGGATCTCGGGTAGCCCGCCGGTGACCTGCGACCGCTCGTTGGTACTGCCGTATTTGACGCTAACCCGGGTGCGCACTTCGCCGCTGACGTGCGCGGCTGTGGGCACGGCTCGTCGGATCAGCTCGACGTCCTCGGGTTTGAGCGTTTCCGCCTCGTCGCCGCCGGTCCGTTGGCTGCTGCGCCCCCAGTTCGGGAACACGACGATCAGATTGCTCCCCAGCGCTTGGAGCTGATCCAGCGCCTGTTTCTTTGTGCCCTCAGCGATTCCGATCATCGCGATCACGGACGCAACGCCGATGACGACACCCAGCGTCGTGAGCGAAGAGCGCAGTTTGTTCGCTGTGATCGCCGACAGGGCAGTCCGGATGCTGTCGCTCAATCTCATCGTATTACCTTCCTCGGCTGCCGCCTCCGCCGGAGAACGGGCTACGTTGCTGGGCTGCTTGTTCCAATCGTCGTTGCTCTTCTTCGATCTGGCGCAGGTCAATCTTGCTCGTAACGACCTCTTCGCCCTCTTGAAGGCCCTCGACGATCTCCGTGTTCACGTCACCGACTTGCCCGACCTTCACTGGGCGCTTCTGCGGCTTGCCGTCAACCATGACTTCGACATAGGTTTCGCCATCCTCACGGTGAATCGCGTTGGACGGCACCATGAGAACGTCCTTCTTCTCGCTGATGATGAATTCGCAGCTTGCGTTCAATCCGGGCATCAACTTGATGCTGCCACTTCGCCCGCGCCGGCGCTGTCCAGATCCCTGTCCTTCACTCGGCGCCTGTCCTTGACCCTGCCCCTGTGCGAGCTGCGTTTGTCGCGCGTTCGCCGGACGGTCGGAACCGCTGCCTCCGTTCTCGCCGCTTCCGCTCTGGTTCGCCGGCGGAGGCGTCGGATAGTTGATTTCCACGCGCACCGCGACCTGGGTCAGACCGTTCGTGGTCGTCGCGGCCGGGTTGATTCTCGACACGACGCCGTCAAGGGGTTGCCCGGGCGAGGACTCGAGCGTTACGCGAACTTTCTGTCCGAGGCTGACCTGTCCGATGTCAGCCTCATCCACGAAGACTTCGACGTACATCTTCGATACGTCGGCAATCTGCACGATGGAGGTGCCCTCGGAGAACACGCTCGTGCCCGGAGGGATGATCGTGCCCTCTTCCACGTACTTGAGGATCACCACGCCGTCGCGTGGCGCGAGCAGGGATGTGCTCTCGAGTTGGACTTTGGCGTTGTCCCGAGCGACTTCGCTCCGCACAATGGACGCGTCGGCTGCTTGAAGCTCGGCGATGCGGAGGTCAATCTGCTTGAGATTCGCTCTGGCCTGCTGCAACGCCGCCTCGGCCTGCTTCACAGCGAGGCGCGCGTCTTCCAAGTCTCGCTTCGTTATCTCGACATCAATCTGATTCGCTTTCGCCTGGTCCAATGCGGCCTTGGATTGCGCGACGCGAGCCTCGGCGGTTTTCAATTGGCTCTGCAGGTCTGCGTCCAGGGTTCGACGTCGCTCGCTTGCGTTGCGGAAGGCGGCTTCGGCGGCCTCCAGCGTCGTCCTGGCTTGATCGAACTGTTGTTGGCTGATGTATCCCTTCTGCAGCAGGCTGCGTTGTCGCTCGAGGTCCGCGCGGGCTACCTCCACGGCGACGCGCGTCCGCTCGTACTCGGTCTCCACCTGAGCTCTCGTCTGCGGGATGGTCACGTTTTTGAGTTGTTCGAGGGCCTGAACCGCTTGATCGTAGTTCGCCTGGGCTTGTTGGACGGCTGCGCTCGTGACGGTCGGTTGGATGCGCGCACGGTCCTCAAGTGTCTTGAGCCTGAGCTTCGCAGACTCCAGCGCTGCCTCGGCTTGAGTCACCGCGGCCTGGCTGGTCGCGCGCTGCATCTGGACGCTGAGTTCGCTCTGTCGCTTCCGCGCGACGGCGGCGTCCAGGTCTGCGGCCGCTTGTTCGTACAAAGCCTTCGTGTCTCTCGGGTCAATCTCGGCGATGAGATCGCCCTTCCGTACATAGTCGCCCTCTTGCACGGCCAGTCGAATCACCTCGCCGCCAGCCTTGCTCTTGACGTCTACGGTGGTCAAGGGCTGAAGGACGCCTGTTGCCGTGAAGGATCTCACGACGTCGCCTCTCGTCACCTTCGTAGTCCGGTAGATGACGTCCTGCTTCGTGCCTTTTCCGGCGCCGACCAGGTACCAGACCGAGGCAGCGAGAATTCCGAAAACCGTACCGAGGATGATGAGCGTTCTCTTCATATGCGATCGCGCGAGCAGCGATGGAGTCCGTCCTCTCGCTACACCACTCGTAATCTACGGAATTCCTTCTCTCAATGTTCCTGCCTGCGCGGAACTGGCGGAGCGCGACCGCAGGTAGATTGGAGTCATGGCCCGGCCTGTGCGGCAGTTCGACGATATGGTGATGGCGGGTTGCGCTGCGTTCGCCGTCGCCAGCGCTGTGCAATGGCTGGCTGTTTTTGCCCCTTTCGCTCTTGCCCCGCCGCTTCACACTGCAGAGGACTTGGGCCGAGTGATGAGTGTCGCGTTTCCCGCTGCGCTGGTCGCAGGCTGGCTCTTCACGTGGAGAATGGATGTCGCGGGCCTTTGCGGCTCCCTGGCTGGGTTGGTGCCAGCGGGGATCTTCCTTTGGTTGCGTTTGAGGGACGCGGTGGACGGTCTCCCCGGCATCGAGGGCTTCGAGCCGGCGGACTTCCCGCGGGCGTGGTCTTGGGCCTTGCCCGTGGCGTACGGATGCGTGCTTGGGATTCTCTGGTACGCGCTGTTCGCCGCCAAGAACCGGTTTGGCGCTGCGAGAAGGGTGTAACTTGGTGGAGGCGGGGGGAATCGAACCCCCTTCCAGAATCGGCGCACTCCTGGCGTCTACGAGCGTAGTCCACCGTTTTGTCTCATCGCGAGGTAAGCCGGTGGACGGGCATCCTCGCGACCAGCCTTATTGCTTTCGCCGGGGCCCCCTAAGGCGGCGGGAGCCACAACTATCCGGATTTGATGACGCTCCTACTCGCCCCTACCGGATCGGGGCGGAGGAACGGCTGCTAAGACTTAAGCAGCGTATGCGTACTGAGTTTCCGCACTTACTTGTTTTGCCGTTGTTTTACGAGGACCATACGGCACCTCGGCTCGCAACCAAGAGACGTCCTGACCCTGTCGAAGCCGGTCGCCCCCACGTTGTCGCTTACAGTATATCCTATCCAATTCAACGTCGGTCGAGGGAAAAGAGTTCCTTAGTGTAGAATGGCACGCGCATGGGATCTCGCCTTGCCATCCTTTTCCTGTTCGTCGCCGGATGCGCGGCTGGGCCGACGCAGACATCGGTCGAGCCGCTCGAGAAGGCGGCGAAGACATACGGGCAGCTCAACGCAATCAGCGGAGTCATCGAAGAGGCGAACATCACGCCAGGGGGCGAGCACGCGCTCCAAAAGACGTTCAGCGCCCGGCGGCCCGACGAGGTGGCGGTTCTCATTGTTCGAAACGGCGAGCCGCTGGAGAAGCTGGTTTGCAAGGGAGACACCGTGACACGACTCGTCTTCAAAGACAAGCTCGCCGTCGTCACGAAGGGCAAGCCGATGGACGTCGCGGCGCTCGTGCCGGGGTTACGCTTCTTCTTCCACCCCGAATCTTTGACGACCGATCCGTTCAAGAAGATGAAGCTGATTCGCGAAGACGAAACTCCGTTCGGCGAGGCTTGGCAATATGAGAGCGTGGCGGAAGTCGCACTCCCAGAAGGGAAAGCGTATCAGGTCCAAGCCGGTTTCTTCGTCGAACAGTCGCGAGGCCTCATCGTCGGTGGCTACGAGAAGGGGATCGGCGACGCAGCGAACGGCCGCCTGATGACTTGGCGCCTAACGGAGTTCAAGCTCGACGACACAGCCGACCTCACCCTGCTAACGGCGCCCATACCAGAAGATTACAAGATCCAAAGGCAAGATGGCGAAACGAACGGTTAACGTCGCTCTCATCGGCTATCAGTTCATGGGCAAGGCGCACAGCAACGCCTGGCGCCAAGCCCCGCGCTTCTTCGACCTCGAATGGGAGCCGCATCTCAAAGTGTTGTGCGGCCGGAATCGGGAAGCCCTGGAGGTCGCGGCGCGAAAGTACGGGTTCGAGGAGATCGAAACGGATTGGACAGCGGTCGTCGAGCGACCCGATGTGGACCTGGTTGACGTCAGCGCCCCGGGACACCTTCACGCGCCCATTTCGATTGCCGCCGCCAAAGCCGGGAAGATCGTCTGGTGCGAAAAGCCACTCGCCAACACGTTGAACGAGGCTGAAGCGATGGTCGCCACCGTGAGGGAAGCGGGAGTGTTCCACGCCCTCTTTCACAACTACCGGTTCTGTCCAGCTATCCAACTGGCGAAACGGATGATACAGGAAGGGGCGCTGGGCGACCTTCGCCACTTTCGCGCGGTGTACTTGCAAGACTGGATGTCGGATCCCTCGACGCCAATGGTGTGGCGACTCAAAAAGCAGTACGCGGGGTCGGGAGCACACGGCGACTTGAACAGCCACCTGATTGACCTCGCGCGATTTCTTGTGGGCGAGATCACAGAAGTCAGTGGGGTCATGAAGACCTTCGTCCGGGAGCGTCCGATCGCCGAGGGCTCGCAGGAAACGGATACCGTGGACGTAGACGACGCGACCGCATTCCTTGCGCTCTTCGAAAGCGGCGCGATGGGCACTTTCGAGGCGACGAGATTCGCACTCGGCCGCAAGAATCACAACCGGATCGAAATCAACGGTTCCAAAGGCTCCATCGTGTTCAACTTAGAGAGAATGAACGAGCTGGAGTACTACGACGGCTCGGATCCGAGCGATCGGACGGGCTTCCGACTCATTCAGGTCACGGAGCCGGTTCATCCGTTTGTTTCCGCCTGGTGGCCGCCCGGCCATATCATCGGTTACGAACACACGTTCGTCAATCTCGTCGCCGATGGCCTCCAGAGAATGGCGGAGGGTAGGAACCCATCGCCGAACTTCGAAGACGGCCTCGCATGCCAGCGTGTTCTGGACGCGGTCGAGCGAAGCGCAGAGCGCAAGAGCTGGGTTTCGGTTCAGTAGATCGGTTCCAAGAAAAAACGGACAGGCAGACACGCTGCCTGTCCGCATTCTTCGCCTGTGCTCAGCGATTAGGCCTTCCTTCGTCGGCGCGCTGCGAGCGCAGCCAGACCGGCACCCAGCGCCAGCATGGTGGCGGGTTCAGGCACCGGCTCGAAGTTGAAGTCCATTCGCGTTGCCGTCGTCGGCGACTCGGCGCTCCCGAATCGCGACGTGTTATAGGCGCGCGAGGACTCGCTGCTACCAGCCGCTCGCGAGACGTGAAGGGTTGTGTTGTTCGCGCTCGGTACTACGATCTCGACGAGCAAGTTGCCGAGGTTCGGGTCGTACACGAACGGCGTTCCCACGAACACCATCTCGCTGAAGTTGTTCGAACTCGCGGCGACGATCGTGAACGAGGTGTTCGGGTTGTTATAGAAGGTCGCAAACGGCAGGTTGGGGTCGCGATTGGGCCCCCCTCCACCGCCCGCGGTTGGAACTTGCAGGCCGCCGCCGCCGGAGTTGACTCCGGGGATCGCCTGCGTGTACCCGAGGTTGATCGTAACCTGCCCCAGGTTGAAGGTCCCATTCAGTCCCGGGGCGAACCCGATCGAGTCAATGCGCACAGGGAGTCCGCCGGAATGACCGGCGAACAGGCTGGACGCAAAGACCTGATGCATGGTCGTCGTGCCGGAGCCGAACGGGATGAAGTTTGACGCTGCATGCGGGCCGGTGGGGAACACAACAGCAAACGAACTTGCTGCAGCTCCCAGAACGCCTGCCAGCACGAGCGCTTTGAGACTTATTCGCATGAACGTCTTCCTCCTTTACAATTGAACGGGAAGGGTCCTCCGCGATCGGTGCCCCTCACCTCTCATAGTATAACCCAAGAATCTATGGCTCGTAGGGACTTTGTAGATTTCCCGTATTCTTACCAGGATGCCGGTGGGCTCGCTCTTCCACCCGTCGTAGGTCTGTGTTACACTGGTCTTGAATGAGCGCGTTCTGCGTCCTATATAGTCTTCTGCCGCTGGCGTTGGTCACGGGGATCCCGAACGATCGCTATGTCTTGGACGACGCGGTTGTGATGCGCGCCGCAACGTTGCTGCTCTCTGGGCCGAAGGGCGAGGCCCAGCTGATTGCCGATCTCAAAAGCCCAGACCTCGCCCGCCGGTTAGCTGCGGCCCAGATGCTCTTCAACGCGAACGAAGAGCGATTTCTTGTACCTTTGCTCCGATCCGGCGACGACCCCGTCGTTTTTCGGTTTGCCCGGGATGCCGCATTGCGGGCTGGCTCGCGGGCGGTACCCCATCTCCGCACACTCGCCGCATCCGGCTCTCGATACGCCATCCACGTGTTGGGTTCAATCAAGGGAAACGAAGAGTTCCTCCGGGCCGTCGCTCTCTCAAGCAAGGACCCAGCCGTACGCGTCGCCGTCGTCTACGCACTATACAATGATGTTGATTTTGTCGCTTCTCGCCTGGAGGATCGGTCTCCTGCAGTTCGGGATGCGGCGATTCAGATGCTTCTCAGAGGGTCTCGTGCTGCACGCGAGCGGCTTTTGCGTCATCCTTCAGTGGAGATCCGGGCGCGGGCAGTCGAGACGGCCCAGCGATGGACGGGCGCCGACCTGGACCTATGGGCAGAATTGGCTGAAGACCGTGATGCCCGAGTGCGTCGCTATGCGATGTTGCAGTTGGGCGGCTGCGCCTGGCGGTGGGCAGTGCCCGAACAGCGGATCTTGGAGCAAGCTGTGCGCGCCGTGCGTCAAGCGATCGTCGCGGGCCCACCCTCGGTTCGGGAAACCGCCGTCCTCACGGTTCGGAGTTGGTTTCTCTTGTGGGATGAGGCAAAGAGCTGGTGGCCCGAACCATGCCTCCGAGCGGTCCGCGACCTACTGAAGCTTTCTCCTCTTCGGAACGAGTTGATCCGCCAGATGCGCTCTCCACAGCTGCGGGTCGGATACGTGATGGACATCCATGCCGAGCCAGCGTCTCATACGTTCGCGAGGACCGGCGATCCGCGCGTCCTGGGCATCCTTTGCGACCTCGTCGAATCTGGCGAGGACAGAACGGCAATCCACGCGCTCCCCCTTCTTGGTTCCTCCGACGCGTGGCTATGGATTGTCGGCTTTCTGCGGCGCGCAGCCGGCGCCGCGAACTTTCAGTATCCAGATCGCAGCCGCGCCGCGTTTGAGGCTTGCCAGGCGCTCTTGAAGTTTGAGAAGCCTGGCCCCCTGGACGACTTGACCGAACTCACTGCAGATTCGACGATCAATCCCGAGGCGCGCGAGCAAATCTTGATGTGGGCGGGCCGTCTGCGAGGAGAGGAGATGGCGCGCACGCTCATGGCGATCGTTCGCGATCAAACCGAGGCAAAGTCGGTGCGGCAGACGGCAATTATGACGCTCAGTTACCAGCCGTTTCCGTTCGTGGAAGCCTTCCTACACGAGTTGATCGGCGATGAAGATCTGGCACCTGTCGCGGAGTTCGCCCTTCAAGATTGGCGCAAGCGCTTCGGAGGCTAAAAGTCTGCGTTGCCCGGCGTCCTCGGGAAGGGAATGACGTCCCGGATGTTCTTCATGCCGGTCACGTAGAGGATCATTCGCTCCAAGCCCAAGCCGAACCCGGAATGGGGCGCGGCGCCGAACCGCCTGAGATCCAAGTACCACCAATACGGCTCAGGGTCGAGGCCTAACTCCTTCATTCGATCGAGTAAGACGTCATAGCGTTCCTCTCGCTGCGAGCCACCGATGATCTCTCCAATCCTTGGCGCGAGGACGTCCATCGCCCGCACCGTCTTGCCGTCGTCATTCTGTCGCATGTAGAACGCCTTGATCTCTTTCGGATAATCCGTGAGAATCACCGGCTTTCGGAAGACCTTTTCCGTCAGATAGCGCTCGTGCTCGCTTTGCAGGTCTGCGCCCCAGTAGACGGGGAACTCGAATGACTCGCCGCTCTTCTCCAGAATCCGGATCGCTTCCGTATAAGGGAGCCTTTCGAACGAGGATTCCGCTACGTTCTCCAACGTCTCGATGACGGTTGGCTCGATGCGCTGACGGAAGAACTCGAGGTCTTCGGAGCAGTTCTCGAGCACATCCTGGATCAGATATTTGAGATACTCCTCCGCGAGGTTCATGTTGCCCTCGATGTCGCAAAACGCCTGCTCGGGTTCGATCATCCAGAACTCGGCGAGGTGACGGGGAGTGTTGCTGTTTTCCGCACGAAACGTCGGCCCAAATGTATACACGTTCGTGAAGGCTTGCGCAAAGCACTCGACGTTCAGTTGGCCGGAGACGGTGAGGTACGCCTGCCTCGCGAAGAAGTCCTCCCCGAAGTCCACTTTGCCCTCCGGCGTCCGCGGCGGATTCTCGATATCCAGCGTCGTAACGGTGAACAGCTGGCCCGCGCCTTCGCAATCGCTGGCCGAGATGATCGGCGTATGCACATAGAGAAAACCGCGTTCCTGGAAGAACTTGTGCGTTGCCCAGCTGAGGCGGTTCCGGACGCGAAAGACCGCTCCGAACGTGTTTGTGCGCACGCGCAGGTGGGCGACTTCGCGAAGGAATTCGAACGAGGCGCCCTTCTTCTGGATCGGATAGGTCTCGGGGTCTGCAGGGCCGAAGATCTCGGCTTCCTTCGCCTTCAGTTCAATCGGCTGCTTCGGGGCGGGCGATTCCACAATTTCGCCGCAAAACCGCACACAGGCTCCGGTCGTGATCTGCTTGATCGTTTCTTCCGGCAGCACACCCTCCTCGATGACGACTTGCAGGTCCCGGAAGCAGCTGCCGTCATTGACCTGAACGAAATGGATTCCCTTGCTGTCCCTGCGCGTCTTGACCCAACCGTACACCTCCGCGGAAGTGCCGGGCGTTGCGTCCCAGAGGTCTCGAATGTACTGGCGACGATAATCCACGGCGCGAGATTCTACCGTTCTTCCGTGCGAGTCGGAGCGGTCGCCGAGTTTGAGGAACCTATCAGGTACACTGGTTCGCTCATGCCCCCTTATGATGTCATCGTGATCGGCGCCGGCCATGCCGGAATCGAGGCCGCCCTTTCCTGTGCGCGGATGGGCGTCGAGACGCTCTGTATCACCTTGCGCCTCGATCGTATCGGTCATATGCCGTGCAACTGCAGCATTGGCGGGCCCGCGAAGGGACATCTCGTGCGTGAAGTGGACGCCCTCGGCGGGCAGATGGGCGTGACGACCGACTATGCGCTCACCCATATTCGCGTGGTTGGAACGGGCAAGGGGCCGGCCATTCAAACTCTACGCGCCCATGCCTGCAAGCGCCTGTACCCAGCCCTCATGCGCCAGACGCTCGAATCGCAACCGGGCCTCACGCTTCTCGAGGCGATGGTCGAAACGGTATTGACCGACCGCGGTCGTGTGGTCGGGGTTCGCCTCCAGGACGGAACGGAGATCTCGGCGAAGGCAGTCGTCCTGACGACCGGGACGTTCCTGAATGGCGTTTGCCACGAAGGGCCGCGTTCGAAACCGGCGGCGCGGGAAGGCGAGCCGGCTACGACCGGTCTCAGCGCGTTCCTCAAGAGCCTGGGAGTCCGAATCCGTCGGTTCAAGACGGGAACGACGCCGCGCATCCGCCTCAGCAGCATTGATCGGAGCAGGGTAGGCATCCAGCGGTGCGAACCGGAGGCGCCGCCGTTCAGCTTTCTCCACGACCGCGTCATGCCCCAGGCGCCCATGCTGGATTGTTTCGAGACGCGAACGACGCCGGAGGCTCATCGCATCATTCGGGAGAACCTTCACCTCAGCGCCGTCTACGGCAAGAGGATCGAAGGCATTGGCCCTCGCTACTGCCCCAGCATCGAAGACAAGATCGTTCGCTTCCCCGATCGGGAGAGCCACACGGTGTTTCTGGAGATCGAGGAATGGGGCGGAGAGAGCGTCTACGTCCAGGGAGTCAGCACGTCGTTGCCGGCCGAGGTCCAGCTCGAGTTTCTCAAGCAGATTCCCGGCCTCGAGGAAGTCGAGATGCTGCGGCCTGGTTACGCCGTGGAATATGATATGGCAGATCCGCTGCAGCTATCGCCCTGGCTCGAGAGCCAGCTCTGCGAAGGTCTCTACCTCGCCGGCCAAGTCAACGGGACGAGCGGCTACGAGGAAGCGGCGGCCCAAGGCTTGATCGCCGGCGTCAACGCGGCGCTCCGAGCGCAGGGTCGGGAGCCGTTCGTGCTGACGCGCGATCAAGCGTTTATCGGCGTTCTCATTGACGATTTGGTAACCAAGGGAGTCGAAGATCCCTACCGTATGTTGACCGCCCGAAGCGAATACCGCCTCACCTTGCGGAACGACAACGCCGACCAGCGGCTCACGCCAATCGGTAGACAACTGGGGCTGGTGAGCGACGAGCGTTGGGATCGGTTCGAACAAAAGCGCCGGTTTCAAGCCGCTCTCTCCGAGCGCTTGGACGAGATCCAGCTGAGCAACGCGCACAACGAGCTTCTCGAGCGGCACGGCCAGCCCATTCTGCGAAATCGCGTCCCGCTTCGTGATCTGCTTCGTCGGCCGGGCGCGACCCTCGAGACGCTGAAGGGAATCGCGCGAGACCTGGGTGAGAGCCTGCCTGATTGGGAGCAATCGCCTCTCACTCGCGAGGCTGCCCGACAGGTCGAAGTAGAAATCAAGTACGAGGGCTACCTGCGTCGGCAGGCCGCACAAGTCGAGCAGCGCCGACGGCTCGAGCAGATCTCCGTTCCCGCGGACCTGGACTACTGGGCCATTCCCGGCATCAGCCACGAATCCCGCGAGAAGCTGTCGCGAGTCCGCCCCACGACTCTGGGGCAGGCGGCGCGCATCCCAGGGATCCGGCCGACCGACATCGCCCTGATCGCCGGGTACTTGCGAAGAAGCCGTTCGGTCGCGTCGGCTACTTCGGCGGAATGAGTACCGGCTGGCGCCCGTACCGCCACGTGTAGTCCCAGACTTGGTCTACGGTGGGCGTGCTGCGTCCGCGAAGGATCACCTTATCGAGTTCGCCCGCCTTGTCCACCGCCTTGATGGCATCGGCAGCGCGTCGCGCTGCTCCCAGGGCGGCTGAGTAGGTGAACCAGGCCCAGGGCTGCTCCGGCCCCGCTGCCGTTGCCGCTTCCGCCATTCGAACGGCGTCCGCCGTGTTGCCTTGATAAAGGTGAACGATGGCAAGGCCGTTCAAGGCTTCCGCACAATCCGGTTTGGCTGCAAGCGCAATCTCGAAGAAGCTCTTCGCTTGATCCATCAGCAGATCGCGGTCCGAGGCAAGGCCGCTCGGCAGGGATCGCGCGTTGATCAAGGCGTGATAACCCCGCTCGACGTAAGCCTCATAGAGCAGGGGATCCTGGATGAGCGTCTTGCGGAAGTTCTCCCGAGAGTCTTCGTATTGCCCGGCCATGTACTGCAAAACGAACAAGTAGTAATACGCTTGCGGGTCGGTGACCTGCCTCTGTAGCATCTGTGTGACTTGGCTCGCCATGGCGGCACGCTCTCCGCGCATCGCGGCGACGTAGGCTGCGGCGGTCATGAGCGTGGGCGAGTTCGGATCGCTGAACGTGCCTTCGCGCAGCGCGTTCTGCGCCTCATCCCAAAGACGATAGTAGGCGAACCCCGCCGCGCGAAGCGCGTACGTGTTCGCGTCTGGGGCGCCGCGCTTCAAGACGATTTCCGACGTCTTGTAGGCTTCCGTCATCAAGCCGGAGCGGAGCTGAGCGTAAATCAGTCGGTTCGCAATCGCGGTGTCCGGGTTGAACTCGTCCCACTTCTCCATCAGGAGTCGGCGCGCTGCGGAGTACTCGTGGTTCGCCATGAGCAGGTCAATGTATCGAAGGCGGTTCGAATCGTTGATCTCGCCAAAGCTCTGGATGCGCAGTTTCAGCGCCGCGCGCTTCTGCTCGACGGCTGCCTTGAGAGCGGAGGCGATCTGTTTGAGGGCGTCCCCCTTGTCGCCGGAGCGGCTGATAATCGTGAAAGCCCTTTGAACCTGGATTCCGGCGAGAAGCTCAGTGCCTTCGATGGTCTCCTGCTCGAGAACCGCATCTTCGGCCCACTGCTGGGCGCGGTCGAGCTGTCCCTTGCCGAGATAGGCGCGAGCCATGAGAATCTTGGCCTTGTTGTTTTGAGGGT
>RFHN01000031.1 GCA_003695835.1 Armatimonadota bacterium | reverse complement strand
TCGCTGTCCCGTAAGCAGGACGAGACCGGCGATCCCATGCTTGCGAGAGCGCGAGTGAACTGGGCGGGGCCCGGCGCGGTCTTCTTCGTTCTTGCGACGACGATCGCCGTGACGGACTGGGTGATGTCGCTGGAGCCGCACTGGTACTCGACGATTTTCGGTCTGCTGTTCATCGTGGGCAGCGCGTTGACGGCAATGGCGATGGGGACGACGTTCCTCGCCACGGTGCGGGAGCGAGAACCGTACGCAAGCGCCCTGTACGATCGCCAATGGCGCGACCTGGGCAACCTGCTGCTGACTCTGACCATCCTCTGGGCCTACATGTCGTTCTCCCAATACCTCATCATCTGGAGCGGCAACCTGCCCGAGGAGATCGGCTACTTCGTGAATCGGCAAGAGGGGATATGGCAGGCGGTCGGGACGGTTTTGATTTTCTTGCACTTCTTACTGCCGTTCTTCGTCTTCTTGTCCAGCTTGGTGAAGACGCAACCGCAGTTCCTGCGTGCGGCAGCCGTCTACATGCTCGTCGTGCACTTCATTGACGTGATGTGGATGGTGCTGCCCTCGCTCCACCGTGAGGGCGGCGTGGTGGTCTGGTCAGACTTCGCCGCGGCTGCCGGGCTGGGTGGCCTGTGGCTGATCGGATTCGCTTGGGTCCTTTCGAAGACGCCGCTCATCCCGGCCTACGATCCGCACGCAGATCAAGTCGCCGCTTCGGAGGCTGTTGAACATGCATGAGGAAAAAGAAGCCTACATTCCACCGCCGGACGCGCGCTACGAGACTCAGGACGTCCTGACGCCGAAGGTCGCAAAGGGGTTCTTCCTGATCCTCACGATCGGCGTCATCATGTCCATTTTGGCGATGGGAGCGCTCTTGAAGTGGTTCGTCCACACGGCAGAGCCAACGAGGCCAACGGATCCGAACGTGGCGGCGGAAGGCATGTCGTTACCCGCAGGGCCTCGCCTACAGCCCGCTCCCGGTACGGACATGCAAGAGCTCGCCGCGAAGCAGAAGAACCGGCTCGAGAAGTACGGAAACGTGGATGAGAATCACGTCCACATTCCGATCGAGCGTGCGATGGATCTCGTCCTCCGCGAGGGTCTTCCCGCGCGGCAGCCTGTAGAAGCTGGAGGCAAGCAATGAGATTCTTGTTCCTGTGTTCGCTGTTGTTGGGCGCGGTCGCTGCCTTCGCGCAGCCCAAAGAACAGCTCGACCTGCTGAACGATGTCCGCATTGACCAGCGTCTGGGTGAGCCGCTGCCGCTGGAAGCAACGTTCAAGGACGAATCGGGCCGCGAAGTGAAGCTTGGAGAGTACTTCCAGAAGAATCGTCCGGTGGTGTTGGCGCTCATCTATTACCGCTGCCCCAGCCTCTGCAATCAGATCTTGAACGGAATGCTCGCGGCGTTCCGAATCGTGAAGTACGATATCGGCAAGGATTTCGATGTCGTCTGCATCTCCATTGATCCTCGAGAGACCCCGGACCTCGCCGCCGCGAAGAAGAAGTCCTACATCGAAAGCTATCATCGTCCCTCCGCCGAGTCCGGCTGGCACTTCTTGACCGGAACGGAGGATCAGATCAAGAAGGTGGCGGATGCGGTGGGCTATCACTACAAGTACGTTCCGGAGTCGGACATCTATGCTCACGCCGCAGGGATCGTGGTCTGCACGCCCGAGGGCAAACTGGGGCAGTACTTCTATGGGATCGAGTACTCGCCGCGCGAGCTGGAGCTGGCTCTGACCGAATCCTCCCAAGGGCAGATTGGGAACCTGGTGGACGCGATTACGCTCTGGTGCACCGTCTACGACCCTGCGACGGGGAGCTACCAGTTCTTGATCTTGCGCGTCATCCAGGCCGCGGGCATTCTCACCGTCTTGATTCTGGGCACCTTTATCGTCCGGAACCTCCGGGCCGAAAAGGTCACGCGCCGCATTGACGAGAATGACCTTCCGAAGAACGGATCCGATGGGGGATCCCAGTCATGACCCATACCGCTATGAACAGCCTGTTTGCGAACATTCCGATTTGGCCTGAAGGCGCGTCGAAAGCAGCGTTCGAAATGGACGCGCTGTACCTGTTCATCGTCGGCCTCACGATCTTTTTCTCCGCGATCGTGTTCGGCCTGGTGCTCTACTTCGTCGGCAAGTACTATGCGGGCTCCAAGGCAGACCGGTCGAACCCGTCGTTCCACAACCTGAAGCTCGAGCTGGTATGGTCCCTGATTCCGCTCGCGCTCGGATTGTTCGTGTTCGTTTGGGCGGCGAAGCTGTACGTGGAAGTTCAGGCGCCGATTTCCTCGGAGAATGCGCTGGACATCTACGTCGTAGGGAAGCAGTGGATGTGGCAAATGCAACACCCGACTGGCCAGCGAGAGAATAATGAACTGCACGTCCCCGTTGGCCGTCCGGTGAAGCTGACGATGATTTCCCAAGACGTCATCCATAGCTTCTTCGTTCCTGCATTCCGCGTCAAGAACGACGTCGTGCCGGGACGGTACCGCACGCTTTGGTTCGAGCCTACGAAGGTCGGCAAGTACCACCTGTTCTGTGCGGAGTATTGCGGCACGAAACACTCCGAGATGGTCGGTTGGATCTACGTCATGGAGCCCGAGGACTACGAGATGTGGCTCAAGGACAATCAGTGGGGAATGGGGAACGAGAAAGCGACGATGGCGGAGGCGGGCGCAGCGCTGTACCAGCAGTTGCAGTGCGGATCCTGCCACGACCCGAACCAGCGGATCGGCCCGCCGCTTGCAGGCGTGTACGGGACGACGCGAACGTTATCCGACGGTCGCCGCGTGATCGCCGATCGGGATTACCTGCGTCAGGCGATTCTGGACCCGCAAGCCGTCACCGTGTCCGGCTATGAGAACATCATGCCGCCGTTCCGCTCGCAGTTGACCGAAGTCGAGGTCAACCAGCTCATCGAGTATATCAAGACGCTCGGAAAAGGCAACGAATTGCCGGTCGCAGAAACCAAGAACGAAGAAGGAGTGAACAAAGGATGAGCGCAACCGCTACCCATCACAAAGAGTCTGTGCGCGTTGACTACCTCAACGTCGCCCACAGCATCAAGTCGTGGCTTGTCACCGAGGATCACAAGCGGATCGGGATTCTGTACCTCGTGACCATATCCCTGATGTTCTTGGTCGGGGGTATTTTTGCGCTCCTGATTCGGCTCGAGTTGGTGACGCCTGCCGGCGACCTCGTGATGTCGGACACGTACAACAAGATGTTCACGATGCACGGCGTGATCATGATCTTCTTCTTCTTGATCCCTTCGATTCCTGCCGTGCTCGGAAACTTCTGCCTGCCGCTCATGATCGGCGCGAGAGACGTCGCATTTCCGCGGCTGAACTTGGCAAGCTGGTACATCTTCACCTTGGGCGCTTTGTTTGGCGTCGCCTCGCTCGTCATGGGCGGCGTGGACACCGGTTGGACGTTCTACACTCCGTATAGCAGCTCGTTCTCGCACACGCCGGTGATCATGGCTGTGACCGGCGCCTTCATAGCGGGCTTTGGCTCGATCTTCACGGGACTCAACTTCATCGTGACGATCCACAAGATGCGAGCCCCCGGCCTGACCTGGTTCCGGTTGCCGCTCTTCGTGTGGGGCCACTACGCGACATCCTTGATCATGATTTTGGGAACGCCGGTCGTCGCGATTACACTGTTGCTGGTGGCGGTGGAGCGCGGCCTGCGGATCGGGATTTTCGACCCTGCCCTGGGCGGCGACCCAGTGCTGTTCCAGCATCTGTTCTGGTTCTACAGCCATCCGGCTGTGTACATCATGATCCTGCCCGGCATGGGTGTGGTTAGCGAGCTAATCGCGACCTTTTCGCGCAAGCGGATTTTCGGCTACGAATTCGTCGCGTTTTCGTCGCTGGCCATCGCGATCCTGAGCTTTGTAGTTTGGGGTCACCATATGTTCGTCAGCGGTCAGTCCATGTACCTCAGCATGGTCTTCTCCGTCTTGACGACTTTGGTTGCCATCCCGTCGGCGGTCAAGATCTTCAACTGGGCGGTGACGATGCACAAAGGGCACGTGAAGCTCGACTCGCCGATGCTTTACGCCCTCGCGTTCATGGGTCTGTTCACCATCGGTGGCCTCACTGGGCTGTTCCTTTCAGCGATGGCCGTGGACATCCACTTGCATGACACGTACTTTGTCGTGGCGCACTTTCACTACGTCATGGTAGGCGGCGCGATCGTCGCATTCTTAGGAGGCCTTCACTACTGGTGGCCGAAGATGACGGGGAGAATGTATCCCGAACCGTGGGCCAAGCTCTCCGCGTTGGTGATCTTCATTGGCTTCAACCTCACGTTCTTCCCGCAGTTCATCTTGGGGTACCTCGGGATGCCGCGACGCTATCACACGTATCCCGACGAATGGCAGGTCCTGAATGTGCTGTCTTCAGCTGGAGCCACGATCCTTGCAGCCGGATTTACCCTCGTGGCGGTTTACTTGATCTGGTCATTAAAGAACGGTGCAAAGGCGCCGGCCAATCCATGGGATGCCACGGGTCTCGAGTGGCAAACACCTTCCCCGCCGCCGCCGACGAACTTCACGCATCGGCCGGTTGTGACGGAAGAAGCTTACAACTACCCGATCGTTCTCGCGAAGAACGGCGAAGGTGAGCATCAGGAGGAGGAGAAGCGAACGCATGAGCACGCATGAGACCGATCTACCCGTAGGACATCAGTTCGAGGATGCGGAACAGCAGCTGGACGCGTACAGCGCGGGCATGTGGCTGTTCCTTGTCACAGAGGTCCTCTTTTTCGGCGGCCTCTTTCTCGCGTACATCATCTACCGAACGCGGTATACGGAGGCGTTCGTAGCGGCACACCACGAACTGGACTGGCGCCTCGGCGGTCTCAACACTCTGGTCCTCATCACGAGCTCGCTCACGATGGCGCTTGCAGTCCGCGCCGCTGTCATTGACCGATGGAAGCAAGTCATCGGCTGGATGGCCTGTACCTTCGTGCTCGCGGGCTGCTTCATGGTGGTAAAGTACTTCGAATACAGCGCGAAGTTCGAGCACCATCTCTTCCCAGGACCGAACTTCCAGTTTCATCACCCTGGCATAGACAGCGGCGAAGCCCAGATGTTCTTCAATCTGTATTTCGCGATGACCGGCCTCCACGGCGCGCACGTCTTGATCGGAATGATCACGATGATCATCCTCGCAATCCGCCTCTACGTCATGCGAAACCAGCGCGTGGATTTCATTCCGGTGGAGCTGGCCGGCTTGTACTGGCACTTCGTGGACCTGGTTTGGATCTTCCTGTTCCCGCTCTTCTATCTGGTTGGAGGTAACTAATGTCGTTCGAACCTGCAAAGCCACAGACCTACCTACTCACGTTCGCGGCACTGATCGTGCTTACGATCATCACCGTACTCGCGGCGAGGGTCGTTCTTCCCAAGATTCCGATGGGAATCATGGTTCTTGACCTGAATATCGTGCTCGCGATGGCGATCGCCTGCGTCAAGGCTTCCCTGGTCGTGCTCTATTTTATGCACTTCAAGGATATGGGTCAGGTATCAAAGGTATGGGCCTCGGCAGGCGTCTTCTTCCTGCTGGTGATGTTCTTCCTTACGTTGGGTGATTACGAGAACCGTCACCCCGAAGAGACCAAGGGTTGGACGGAGTCAGGCGTCCTGCACGACCGCCGACCATAAGCACCGCGCAGCCAAGCGCGCCGTCATGTCCTCGACGTCGTGAGGCGGGCATAGCTCATAGATCCCGAACGTGCGCACCTTGGGCGACTTGAGGGCTGGCGCAAGGAAGTCCAACACCGTTTGGACGCTCAACCCGTTCGGCTGCGGAGCGCTCACGCCCGGGGCCGTAGACATGGCGAAGACGTCCAGATCCAAGCTCACGTCCACCAAGTTGCATTGGTCGAGAATCTCCGCAGCGGCATTCACGGCTTCCTCCACTTCTGCGCGAAAGATCCGGCCCCCCTTTGCCAGAACGTACTCGCGGTGGAAAGTGGACGTCGCCGACGGCTGAACGCCGAACCAGAGCGCATCCTCGCCCCTGACGCCGCCTTCGAGCGCTCGCCAGTAGGACGTGCCGCTATGGTGCACCTCGGATGCCCTGACGTCTAAGTGCGCGTCTACGTTGAGGAAACCCGTCCTTCCGGCCTGTAGAAGGGCGGCAATCGGCGCGTAGCCCCAGTCGTGCCCTCCCCCAAGCACCACTACGCGCTTGGCTCGGCCGAGGGCGATCACGATCGCATCCGTGGCGCGGGCGTGGTCGGCGTCCAGATCCTCCGACAGAACGAGGTCGCCCAAATCCGCGATCTTGTACGGCTCCGGTGCGACCATCTTGTAGAAGTGCTCTCGAATCTTGTTGGGGCCTTGTGTCGCCCCTGGGCGACCCAAGTTGAGGACGACACCGCGATCATCGGCGAATCCGAGAATGGCAACGTCCCAATCGGTCTTTTCGAACTTTCGAAGGGACGGCATGACGGTGACGTCGCCCATCCGCGGGTCGTGGCGGTCCCCTCTCGTGTATAGGAGTTGTGGACTTTGATGAAACTTCATTCGAGTTCGCCAACCTCCTCGGCTACCGCGTGCAGGACTGGGTCTAAGTCCAATCCTTGGATTTCGTCGCTTAGAGAGCGGTCTCGGTCGAGCGGTGGAATTTGTGCTCGGACTGCCTTCCAGGCCGCCCGCACACCTGCGCCAGGTTCATCCGGCTGCAGCTCGCGGCGACAATCGAGCGCTTGAGCTGCGATCGCCAACTCGATGGCCAACACGAGCCGCGTATTCGTCAGAACTTGCCGCGTGTGCAGCGCTGCATTCATCGCCATGCTGACATGGTCTTCCTGGTTCGCGCCCGTTGTGAGCGAGTCCACGGAAGAGGGGTGGGCCAGCACCTTGTTCTCACTGACGAGAGCTGCGGCGGTGTATTGGCAGATCATCATTCCGCTGTTCAGCCCGGGATCCTTCGTGAGGAAGGGCGGCAAGCCTCGGTTCGTCGCCTGGTTGAGGCACCGTTCGGATCTGCGCTCGCTGATCGAGGCGAGCTCGGCGATGCCAATCTTAGCGTAGTCGAGGGCGAGCGCGACCGGCTCGCCGTGGAAGTGCCCGGCGGAGATCACTTCGTCTTTGATGACAAGCGGGTTGTCTGTCACGGAGTTGACTTCGATCTGGACGACATCGCGAAGGTGCTCGATGGCTTGGCGAGCGGCGCCGTGCACTTGAGGGGCGCACCGGATCGAGTAGGCGTCTTGCACTTCGCCGCAGTTCGCATGGCTTTGGATGATCGCGCTCCCCTCAACCAGACGAGCGATATTGCGAGCGCTGGCTTGCTGGTGCGGATGTGGACGGAGCGCGTGGACTCGGTCTTGAAACGGCTTGGCCGAGCAGAGCATCGCCTCGACGTGCATGGCGCACGCGATGTCGGCAACCTTCGCCAGCCTCTCCGCCTCGAGCACGGCCAAGGCTGCTGCTCCCGTGTGCACATGAGTGCCGTTGATGAGCGACAATCCTTCCTTCTCTTTCAGCTGAACACCGTCCTCCAACAACGCCAGGGCGAGATGCGCCAGAGGAGCCAGGTCTCCACTCGCGCCCAAACTGCCACGGGAAGGGACCGCCGGGATCTGGTCTTCGTTCAACCGACGGATGAGCTCGGTCGCGAGCGCGGAATCCACGCCACTGAAGCCGCGAAGGTGGCTCGCCGCGACGAGCAGCATTGCCGCACGGACGACCTCTTTAGGGAGCGGTTCGCCAAGCCCGACGGCATGCGAGCGGACCAGGTTTTCCTGCAGCTCGAGGCACTTCTCGAGAGGGATGACGGTGGACTTCAGCGGTCCGAATCCGGTGTTGACGCCATAGACGGCCGCCCCTTCGTTCAAGACTCGGAGCAAGGTGTCGCGTGACCGATCCGCGGTTTCCTTCTGCTCGGGCTGCAGCTCGACTCTCGCGCCGTGAGCTACGGCCCGGATCTGTTCCAGCGTCAGTTCGTCCGGCGTCAGGTGGATCGCGGAGGGTTGGCTCATCGGCGTGATTATGGGTTAGGCGAACCCTGCGTTTCTTACCGTTTCTGCCGAAGATAGCGTTACCCCTCTTGACAGATCCGTGCAGAGCGGGTATTCTTTCAACGATGGCAGCAGAAGTCCGCAAGGATCGAGCCGCTCGCCCGTATGGCGAGGCGGTTGTGGCTGCCAGCCTCCGACTCCGACGACGAGCCCGAGTATAGGGGCCTCGCCTTGGAAGGTCCCGCCTTTGGGATCCCGCGAGTCGCCCCGGTTTGAATCGTCCCACCTGCCCGATTTGGGCCCGACCCTATCTCATCCATTCGTCGTAACAAGGAGTCAAGGAAATGTACAACCTTTTTCAAAATCAAGAGATCGCCGATTTGGCAGTCATTCACGTTGGCGCCGGTCCGCGCCATCTTCTTCAGTCGTCAGATCTGACCGGGCCAGAAGTCCGGACGATCCTGGACCTCGCCCATGCGCTCAAGAAGCGCCGGGCGCTCGGTTTGCCGATTCAACCGGTGGAGAACCGGACGCTGGCGATGATCTTCGAGAAACAGTCGCTGCGTACGCGCTTCACGTTCGAGACGGCGATGCGGGAGCTGGGCGGACACGCGATCTATCTCACCAAGCAGGACATTGATATGGGGAAACGCGAGTCGGTTTACGACGTCGCCAAGAACCTTAGCCAGTGGTCCTCTCTCATCGTGGCTCGGCTGTATGAGCAAGCGACGATCGAAGAGCTCGCCGCCCACTCGGAGGTTCCCGTGATCAATGCCCTGACCGACCAAGAGCATCCCTGCCAAGCGCTCGCAGACGTGATGACGATCGAGGAATGCTTCGGCAAGCGACCGGTGAAGATCGCCTATGTGGGCGACGGCAACAACGTCGCGAACAGCCTCGCCGTAACCGCCGCGCTTCTGGGCCACGAGGTCGTCATCTCTTCGCCACCGGGCTATGAGTGCAAGGATTCCGTCTACGCCTATCCGAACGTCCACCATGTGTACGATCCGATCGAGGCCGTAACGGGCGCCCAGGTCGTGTACACGGACGTTTGGGTCAGCATGGGACAGGAAGAGGAAACCGAGCTGCGGCTGCAGCGCTTTGCGAAGTATCAGGTAAACGATGAGCTGATGCAACACGCAGCCGAGGACTGCATCTTCCTGCATTGCCTTCCGGCAAGACGGGGCCTCGAAGTGACCGAGGACGTGATTGACGGGCCGAAGTCAAAAGTGTTCGAACAGGCCAACAACCGCCTGCACGCGCAGAAGGCGGTGATGCAGATGCTCTTGGAGGGGGCGCTGGCGTGAAGGCCCTCGTCATCTATAGCGGCGGGCTGGACACGACGGTCTGTATCCCTTTGTTGCGGGAAGAGGGATACGAACAGATCTATACGGTAACTGTTGACGTCGGCCAACCGCTCGAGGACCTGAGGCAAGCTGAAGAGCGGGCAAGCGTGTTGGGCGCTTGCCACACGACGGTCGACGCCAAGGCCGCGTTCGCGGCTGAATACTGCGTGCCGGCGATTCAGTTCAATGCGGATTACTTCGGCTATCCCCTCTCGACAGCGATCGCGCGTCCCCTCATCGCGAAGTGCGCCGCGGATGTTGCCAAAGAGCATGGGCCGTTCGATGCCGTCGTGCACGGCTGTACTGGGAAAGGGAACGACCAATTCCGCATCGAGTACGGCCTGCGCCTCCACCTGCCAGGGGTTCCGATTCGCGCTCCGATCCGCGAGAAGAACTGGACCCGAAGTGCGGAGATCGAGTACGCCGAACGGGTGGGCGCTCCCATCGCACAATCCAAACACAAAATCTGGAGCATTGACGAAAACCTCTGGGGGCGAAGCATCGAGGGAGGCGCGCTCGAGGACCCCGCAACCGCCCCACCTGAAGAGATCTTCCAGTGGACGGTGGCGCCAACTGCCGCACCCAACGAGCCTGCGGAGGTTGAGATTGGGTTCGAGGGCGGCGTGCCCGTCCAGGTAGATGGCGAGAAGTTGGATCCGCTTGCGCTGATTCAACTGTGTCACCATCTCGCGGGACAGCATGGCGTTGGGCGGATCGACATCATGGAGGATCGCCTGATTGGACTCAAGGTACGCGAGAACTATGAGTGCCCCGCTGCTGTGTTGCTCATCACTGCACATCAAGCCCTTGAATCTCTGATTCTCGCTCCGCACGAACGGCGTTTCAAGGCGCTGGTGGATGCGGAGTGGGCGCGGCTTGTCTACGAGGGTCTGTGGGGAGACCCATTGTTCGAGGACCTCTCCGCCTTCAACCAGGCTGTGCAGCAGCGGGTTTCGGGTTCCGTGCGTCTCCGTCTCTACAAGGGCTCTGTCACCGTTCTGGCCCGCAGCAGCCCTTGGGCGCTGTACAGCGAGGCGGACGCCAGCTTCGACGATAGTTCCTTCGAACAGAGCGAGATGACAGGGATGGTGCGGACGCATGGCATGTCGAGCTTGCTCTACGCCGAGCTGAAGCGCAAGTTCCTCGGCGACTAAACGGAGAGATCTGCTATAGAAGGCAGACTCGGCACATCGCCGGGCGGCTCGGGTGTTACGCCGGTCAGAACGAGTAGCGAGTCGCAACCCGCGCGTCGAGCGCACTCGATGTCGGTATCGAGGCGGTCTCCCACGAGCAGCGCTTCCTCTGGGCGCACACCGGTTTCTTCCAAGAGGCACTGGATCATGCGCGGTTCGGGCTTCCCGATCACAAGGTCGGGCTCTTTGCCTGCGGCGGTCGCCACGGCAGCAACGATGGCGCCCGCACCGGGCATTACGCGCCCTTCGACCGGGTAGGTCGCATCGCGGTTAGTGGCAAGGAACTTCGCGCCGGTTCGGATGCGCCATTGAGCCTCGTCAATCTGGCCGTAGCTCAGGTCTCTTTGTAGACCCACGACGACCCACTCCGCCGGTTCGTCCCGAACCAGCTTCACGTTGCCCGCGAGCAGCTCTTCGTGCAGCCCCGGCTCACCGAGCGCCCAGGCGGTCCGGCCACTGAGGAATCGTGCCGCAGCGACCGCAGTCGTCATGATCTCGTTCGGCGAGGCCTCCATGCCAAATTCCCGTAGGATGCGCGCATTGTGCTCGCGCGTCTTCGTCGAGTTGTTCGTCAGGAATCGAACGAGCGCGCCTGCCTGTCGGATTCTCCGGACGGCGTCGGCAGCTCCGGGAATGGCGGTATTGCCGCGAAAGAGGACGCCATCCATGTCGAGGAGATAGAGACGATATCGCTTCACGACTTGCGCGAGAGTACCAAGTCGGTCGCCTCGCGGAGCAGTTGAGTCGC
>RFHN01000030.1 GCA_003695835.1 Armatimonadota bacterium | reverse complement strand
GTAGTAGCCCGGGGGCGCGTGGTTCGCGTTCGGCGATGCAACGACGTCGTAGCCCCCAAGCCCGGATTGCGAGAACGCGAGCGGCACGCGGCGCGCGTGCTGGTCGAGGCCGTGGTTTACGCACCCGAGGCTCATCAGGCAGATGCCGGTGATCGTGCGGCCGGCGAAGGGCGTTGCCGTCATGGAGAACTGCGCGCCGTACTGAATGGATGCCGGCGAGTTGTTGATGACCGGGCGCTCCGACTCGTTGGCGATGACCGGCGGCGTGTAGATGTCGCCCGAGGGATAGGTGGTCGAAATCGTTTTCTGCCCGCCCGCGACGAGGATCTCTCCCGACGGCAGCAGGATGGCGGTGGAGTGGTACATCCTCGGGTCGAACGACGGGTCGGGCGGAGCGTCCCAGTCCACCCACAGTGCGGTCGGGTTCGCGGTGTCGAAGACCTCCGGCGTCATTACGGGCTGGGAGTAGTCCTTCGTCGCCTGCCCCCCGATGGCGAGCACGAGTCCGCCGGGAAGAGGGATCAGGTTATGATCTCTTCGCGGGCGATTCATCGGCGCGGCCGTTTGCCATGAGGCGGGCTGCCCGTCCTGCCAATTGCTGAGGTCAATCATCGCAGCCAGCCTGCTCGCGGTGTCGAACCCGGAGGGATCGTCTCCACCGCAGCGGAGCACCTTGCCCGGCGCGAACATGCACGAGGAGTTGTGCTCGCCGATGCCGCCGTCTGTGAAGCCTGAGGTAACTGCGAGTCCTCGGCGTCCTGTGACCCGCCCGCCGGGGCAGTGACTGGGAACCAGCTAACCAACACGCGGCCGTCCGGCAACAGGTAGACCGTGTGTCAATACAACCGTCTGCCTTTTTCTCCAATATCGTTGAACTCGTCTATCACCCTCCAGTATACAGGCACCAAGCCAAAAACCGAACGCAAAAATGGGGGGGCTAAAATCTGGTAATTTTACGCGGAAACATTACACACTATTGCCAGGATCCTCATCCCCGATCTCGTCACCACGCCCCGGGCGCGAAAACTTTGTGCGCCAAAGCCTACCCTCCGAAAAACTTGCGTCAGCCACCGGGCGCGGCTTTCACCCGCGCCTATGATCGCGTGGTGTCGGCTCCCGCCGAGGCAGCCCGGTTCCACGGCATCAATGCGAGGACCTTCGCCATACCGCAAAAGCCGGTGATGCCAGAAAACGTCAGGCCAGCTCCGACGAACCCAGGCAAAATCAACCACCACGGGTTCACGAAGACGCCGAGCAGCACGCCAGTGAAAACCAGTAGGCCCGCTCCGAGGCGCACCTGACGCTCCAGCGACCAACGAGCCTTCCGCGTCGAAACCAGCGGGCCGCCGGCTTGAACCCACGCGTCTGTCCCTCCCTCCAAAAGGCGCAAGCCCGGATGCCGCGCACCAATCAGAGTACACGCCATCTCGGCGCGCTGGCCCGATTGACACACCACCAATACGGGGCCAAGCCGACTCAGGTCGTCCAACCGGTTCTCGATTTCGTCCAAAGGCACGTTCATCGCGCCCGGGATGTGACCGGCAGCGTACTCGTCCGCCGAACGCACATCAATCACTTGGATGATCTCACCGTTTTGAACCTGGCGTAAGGCTTCCTGCGCCGGGATAGCCGTTGCCGATTCCGAGTTTGTAGAAAGGGTCGTGTTCATAGTTCTCACTACGCCGCCAGTCCGAGAAACCGTTCGGCTCGTCGCCGTTCAGTCGCATCTCCATCCACCGAACGGCCGCCTGTTTCCGCTGAGCGGCTTCGCCCAGTATGACAGAGTGGAGTCGCTCTTCCCGTGCGGAAGCGGAAGCCGGCGGTTCTAACCAATAGTGATCCTCCAGGTCGGTGATCGCGTTGAGCAGACCATACAGCGTTCCCTTCACGCCGGGCTTATCGGTTCCTGGGCCGTTCAGCAACAGGTCCGTAACGATTCCCACCCGTCGTAGAAAGCCGTCTGCCCCGTAGACGTAGGAAAGCACGCCGACCAGGTCGCGCGTCGTAGCCTGTTCCCGCGCTAACTTCTCCAAGAACTCTCTGTGGTCGCCCATCTTCCGCCGGACGATTCCCAGGATTCTGCGGGCGTCTAAGACGTCCTGTTCACCAAGCTCCCGACCATGCGAGCCGGCCAACCATACGCCGTTCGTCCCAACCGCCCTCATCGCAAGCATGAGCGTGTTTTGGCAAACCACGCGCACAGGGGTGAAGAACATCTGCATCCCCGTCTCGCCATCGTGGCCGTTGACCAAAAGCAGATAACTCTCGATGGGGTCATCTTTCACCACCTCGACCACGTGGCCGACCCAAGCGAGCATCCAGACGATCTTTCCGCCGTACAGACTGCCTGCCACCGCATACTTGGGCCCGCCAGGATCCATGGTCACCTCGTCGAAAAAGCGGAACGCATCCGCGTTCTGAATGATATGGTAGTTTCGTGGAACAACGCTCAGAAGATAGCCCGTGTCCTGGCGAACCAGCCCGGTGCACTGCGGTCGCCGATCCAGCGCCACTCTCGTGTCGTCCTCCTCGACCGTCCACTCCAAACTCGCCGCCTTCAATGCCTGCTCGGCGGTGGCGAGGTTCGGAAGCTCCGTGCCCAGACCGTGCCAAGGCGTCGAGCCAACGTAGAACATCGAGTCTTCCTTCGTGAATCCAGCTGGCATGAATATCACCTCCTACATATGGATCTTACCCTGCAATGTAGGAGTTTGGGGGCGCAAGAATCGCTACCCTACGCCCCCTTCCCGGGAGGAACCGGCCCCCGACGCGCAACTTAGCGGGCCCCAAGCTTCCGCTGGAACCACGCCAGCGCCCGCTTCTTCCGCTGCGCCCCTTGGCCGAACAGGCTCGATGCAAGGCGCCCTGCGCGGTTGGCGGGTCTTGCGAACCGGTAGTGGTCCTCCATATCCGTGATCGCGTTGAGAAGACCGTAGAAGGTTCCGCGAACGGCTGGGTTGTCGCTCCCTGGGCCCGACTCCAGCAACTCCGCAACCAGCCGACGACGACGCTCGGACAGGTCGTGTCTGTAGACCTCTCGCAGCAGCTCGTCCACGTCGCCCGGCTTGACCCTTACGCGCGTCAGCTCCTTCAGCAGCTGCTCCAGTTCCTTGAATTGCTGGCTCGCCAGGCCGAGGATCTCTCTCGCTTTTGAGACATCCCGCCGATCCAGCGTTCCGGTGTGCGCCCGGCGCCAGATCAGATTCTCGTCGGCCGCTCTAATAGCCCAATTGAGCGTGTTCTGGCAGACGACGCGAACCGACGTCGGAAACATCCGAATCGCCGTGCGACCATCGTGCCCGTTCACCAGCAACAGATAAGGCTTGATCTCTTCGCCTCGGACCACCCGGATGACCTCTGGCAGCCGCGCCAGCAGCCAGACGCGCCGACCGCCGTGCAAGCTGCCCGCAACCTCGTACTTCGGGCCATTCGGGTCCGCGGTGACGTCGTCAAAGAAGTGGAAGGCCTCCGCGTTCTGGAGGGGCTCATAACGCTTCGTCACGACCGCCAGCACGTCTCCGGTGTCCTCCCGAACGAGCAATCGGCGATTCTCGACGCGCCGATAGTCCTCGTCGCGGATCTCGCGCAATGCGACTTTCCAAGTCAGTCCGCTGGCCTCCAGCGCCTCACGCGCGGTCGCCAGCTGGGGGAGCGGGGTGCCAAGCCCGTGCCAGGGAACCTCGCCCACGTAAAACAACGAGTCTTTTCCCGTGATTCCTGAGCTCATTTCTGTTTTTCTCCTTGCAATCAGATGAACGAACCACTGTGTGAATCCGTCCTGATTGTGTCTCATCTAAATATAACGACGAGTATCGAAAAACGGTTCCACGAATCTCCCACAGGAACCCGCGCAAAAGAAAAAACCGCCGGACAAGCCGGCGGTTCCTGGTATTTATACGGAGGTAACCCTTCAGTTCTGGTACCAAATCCGGTCGAGCCCGAGCCACATCGCGCCTGCCATCACGGCGGCAGCCGTCTTCGCTCGCTCGAACTCCGCCTCCGAAAGCGCCTCCAGCTCCCGGTTCAGGTCCTCCACCTCGTGCCACTTGTCGGCGTGCTCCTCGAAGTATTCATGGGCGTCCGTGCCGACACGATAGTGGTCCTTCAACCCATCCAACTTCACCCGGCTGGTGACGGGCTGCTGCACTTCGAACGCGTACAGCGCACCCAGAACCTCGGGAGTGTCGCCGGCAAACAGACCCTCCGCGGTCTTCGAAAGCGGGCTCTGACCCGGGCCTTGGTAGGCGCCCTCCGTCGCTGAATGGACCTCCGCAGCGAACTTCTCCCACAGTTTGTGGTGGTACCTCTCCTCAGCCGCGTACTCCTCGCTCCCGAGCGCTTCCCATGCTTTCGGAATCAGACCGACGAACTCCCCGTACTCGACCGCGTACCGGCTCAGCATCGGCATCGGCAGCGTTCCCTCCCGCCAAGCGGTGTAGAACGGGTGCTGGTTCAGATCGAACCGAAGGACGATGGACTTGATCTCTTCTGCGCGATTCGGCATGGGCGCATTATAACTGGCGGAGCGGGTGGGATTCGAACCCACGACCCGCCTTTCGGCGAGCACGCGATTTCCAGTCGCGCTCCTTCGACCACTCGGACACCGCTCCGCGCCGCCAAGCCCGGAGATTATGACATCCGAGGCTAACTCCGCGCCCCCCAGAGCAAGCGAGTGCGAAGTTTGAAGAGGAAATCGGAACGATCCACCTGAACCAGTCGAGTGACCCGCTCCGACTTCGTCACCACGACCCGGTCCCCCGTCAAGAGATTCAGCCGAGACTGGCCGTCGGCGGAGACCACCGCATCGCCCCTGAGGTCCACGCTCAGCTCCACACGGGTGTCGGGCCGCAACACGAGCGGCCGAGCGCCAAGGGAGTGAGGGGTGATCGGCGTAAGGATCATCGCGCGCACCTGCGGATCTACGATCGGGCCGCCCGCCGATAGGCTGTACGCCGTGGATCCGGTCGGCGTCGCAACCAAGATGCCGTCCGCCGGATAGGAAGTAACGCTTTCCCAATCAATGTTCACGTTGAAGACCATCATCCGCGTCGCGATAGACCGCTGGAGCGCGATTTCGTTCAAGGCGTGCAACGTGGCGACCGTCTCTTCGTTGCGAACCAACTCGCCCTTGAGCATCATCCGCTCCTCGATCTCGCTCTCTCCGTCGAGAAACTGACGGAGCGCGCCCCTCACCTCTTGCGGGTCGCACTGCGTTACGAATCCGAAGCGCCCATAGTAGACCCCAAGAATCGGCGTCGCCTTTTCGCTGCACAGTTGCGCCGCCTGGATCAACGTGCCGTCGCCCCCAAAGGTTACGACTAAGTCCGCATCGGCGAACGCCGTGGGAGCGACGACCGGCTGCTTCAGGGCCTTCCCCGATTCGTGATCAAAGAGAACCTTGACTCCGAGGCCCTCCAGCCAACGAGCCGTTTCCGTGGCGGCGTGGCACGCGTCCTCCCGCTGCGTGTTGACGAGGAAGTGGAACTCCCGTTGCACGCCGTTTAGCCGCCGCGGATCTTCCGGATCCGGTCGAGGTTGGCCCGCGCATCCGCGTAGTCGGGATCCAACTGTAGCGCTCGCTCCAACATCCGAATCGCTTCATCCAGCTTGTTGAGTCGCTCGAGCACCAGCGCGAGATTGTTGTGCGCGATCGCATTTCTCCCGTTCGCTGCAATCGCCTTGCGGAAGAGGCGCTCCGCCTCTGCCATATCGCCGTTGCGATAGGCCAATGAGCCCAACCCGGTCAGCGCCTCCGAATGGTTCGGATTTCCAAGCAGCAGCTGGTTGTAGTGATAGCGGGCGCCATCGAAGTCACCCATCTGATACAGCGCATTGGCAAGCGACAGGCGAACGTCGTGACGCGCCGGGTACTGATGCAAAACCGTTCGCCAGATTTCGACCGCTTCCGGTAGACGATCGAGCTTGGCGAGCGTCGCGGCGAGGTTCAATTTCGCGCTCAAACTTCCCGGCGTCAAGCCGAGAACCTTCCGGAACGTACTCTCTGCCTCCGCGTATCGCCCCATCTTGTACTGGACGAGGCCCAGATTCGTCAACGTATCCACGTCGCCAGGATCGATCTCGAGCGCCCGGGCGTAGGCGCCAGCCGCCGCCTCCAGATTCCCCGATTGGTCCTGAAGGACGCCGAGGTTGTACCACAAAATTGCATCATTCGGCCGTGCGTTCGCCGCTGCTTCCAGCATGCGAAGCGCTTGGTCCCGGGAACCGGAGGCAAGATAGACCTGGGCCAGACCCACAACGACATCCGGATCGTTTGCCTCCAGACGATTGGCAGCCTCGAGGTAGACGCGGGCCTCCGCCGTCTTGCCGGAGCGCAGCAACGCAAGGCCGGCGTTCTTCTGAAAGGTCGCATTCTGAGGTCGCGCTTGGGCCGCCTTGGCAAAGAATGGAGCCGCATCTTGGTGTTTGCCTTGTGCGCTCAGGGCAACCCCGAGGTTGTTGTTGCAATACGGATCGTCGGGCTTGAGGGCCAGCGCCTTGCGGTAGGCGTTCTCGGCATCCCCCATCTTCTGCTGTGCGCGATAGATGTTGCCGATGTTGTACCAAGCATCGAAGAAATCGCTCTTGAGGTTCACCGCGCTCTGGAACGCTTCGAGAGCCTTGTCGTTCTCGCCGACCGCGAGATACGCGCTCCCCAAGTTGTTCAGAAGCTCCGGATTGCGTGGACTAAGAGCGCGCGCCTTCTCCAGAGCCGGCACGGCCTCTTGGAATCGATCCGTTTTGAGATACAGGAACCCGAGCCACTGCATGACGTCGGCGTTCTCCGGCGCCACCTCGGCAAGCTTCTCGAAACGGGCCACCGCTTCCTGAACCTGCCCCTCACGGTAGAAACCGATCGCCTCGTTGATCTGCTGCTGGAGGGTTGCCTGAGCAATCCCCGCAACCGCCGTGCCGACCAGCAACAAAAGCCACCCGATTCGCCACAAGTGCTTCATCGTTGAATTCACTCCCTCGGTCATTGTACCGGACGAGCGGAGAACCCGGTGGCATTATCGAACGGTCCGATAGACGAACTCGAAAGAATCGCCGCTGGCGATGCTGCCCGGCTTGAGGGTGGCGTGGTTCACGTCAACGGTCAAGGTCGAGGTCTGAATCTGCCAGACGCTGCCGGAGACCTTCGACCACTGCAGCACGTCGCTGGAGGAAGAGAGCGGCGAGGAGAGGCCGAGCTTGTCGGTCGTGCCGACTTGGATCGTCTGGTTCTGCCCCAGCTCGGCGGCGGGGACGATGATCTTGGTTACGGTCCTGAAAGGCTTCTTGCCTTCGGCGGACGGGTTGGTGCCACACGGCAAGCTGATCCGTTCGGAAATCGAATCGCCCGCAAGATTCGTTCCTATGATCCACACATCCACTCCTCCTGACCACGTTCCCACGCCGACAACTTTGAGTGCTCGGTACGTGTCGGGATTGGTGATGCCGGTGGTCACCTCCTGCTCGCTGCCGCTCAACTGGATGCCGCTGTGGATCGCCGTGTCGGAGGCGGCGTTCACATTCAGGATGCGGTCAACTTGCGTGCGCGGAGGGCCCAGCGCCTGAATGACGCCGAACCACTTAGAGAAGTCGCAACCCCGAACGAACATGTCCTTGTCGCCGGTCGTAACCTCGCCCCAGATGTCGAACACCTCCGGCTGCTTTTCGTCGTCGCACGAGGTCATGAATACGCAGTCAATAAACTCAAATCGGACGTCGTCGTAGTTTCCGCCCTTGATGCCGTATGCTGGTGCCTTGGCAGTGCGTGCCTCGAAGGTGCAGCCAACGGAGCGGACGGAGCCCGGGTCGCGGAACAGGGCTATCGTCTCGCCGCCGTTCGTCGCTTCATTGACCGCAATAGCGCGCGAGGCAATCACCTCCAAGACGTCCTGCGGTGACGACGGTTTGTCGTATCGAATTCCAAACACCGTCCCGCCGATGGAAGGGCCTCGCCCCTCGACCGTGCAGTTGCGGATGACAAAGGGCGAAGTGAACGACTGAATCTCAGCGCCGATGTCCTTACCGCTGATCGTGCAACCTTCGAAGAGGACGTTCTTGTGAAGGCTCTGCGCGGGACTGCCCTGACCACTCTCGAAGTGAACTCCTTCGGCGTCATCGCTGCGAACCTCGGACTGCAGTACAAACAGGTCCTCGACGGTGTGCACCTCGATGCCTCTGCCGTTGGCTCCATCAGCGCGGATGATGCAGTTCTCGATCTTGATGCCCTTGGGGGTCTTGTCGTTCTGCCCACTGCCCTTGACGATTTCGATGCCGTGGCCGCTTGCGGTCTTAACGGTCAGGTTGCGGATCGCGTTGTTGCGCACATCTTCTGTGCCGCTTGTGATCTTGATGCCTGGCACGCCGGAGGCGGTTACGTTGATGATGCACGACTCCGGGTTCACGCCGACGATGCTGATGTTCTCGGCGGTGCCGCCCAGCTCAATGGCATCTCCGCTGTCGCTGACCGTGTACTCGCCTGGGTTGACCAGCACCGTCCAGTGGAACTGTTCGTGACTTGGCTCATCAAGAATGATCTCAATCGCATCCTTGATCGTCCCCGCGTCCGAAATGTTGCCGGAGACGCCATGATCAGGATCCACGAGGATCGTCCTTTGCCATTTGGTCTCGGTAGACCCTTGTGGGGAGTGGGTGGGCACAAAAAGCGCCACCCCTGAGAAACACACCAGAGCTGCAAAGGGCTTCATCTTGGTTTCCTCCTTCCGAAGCCCCCTTTGGGCGCAGAATCTCGCCACTCAGGCGCTTCGGCTTGTTCCATGATACTGTATACTGGGG
>RFHN01000029.1 GCA_003695835.1 Armatimonadota bacterium | reverse complement strand
GCTTGAGAGAGCGCACGGTGAAGCGGAATCGTCCGTCCGAGCCCGCGACCGTCTTGCCGCCTATTCGTAGCGACCCGTAAATCGCTGGCGCTTCGACCAGAACTTTCCAGCTCCCGTCCTCCCGAGTGTAAGCCACGCGGACCGTTTCGCCGGCTGCATCCAAGAGGACCTGGAACGCATCCGCCTCTCCGCGCCGGGCGCCAGCCAAGCCTAAGCTCGATCGTACCGGCTCCGCACGAACCGTCCGACGCTCCGCCCAGCCCTTCACTTGATCTACAAGCTCCTGGGGCGGTTCAAACCTCTTGAGTCTTGCTACTTCCATGATTCTCTTCATCTCTTCGAGCCACTCCCGACATCCCTGACACTCCTCAGCATGCCGCTCCGCCTCATGATCCTCTTCGCCGAGAGCGACCAGCACGATCCGCTCGACGTAGTCGTTGCAAGGATTGCCTGCTCTCTTCAAGAGGCGCCTCCCTGGTGGTTTGATACTCTTTCAATCCCCATATCCGAGCTTCTCCAGTTTCTCCCTGAGCTTCTTGAGACAGCGGGCGCGCGTCGGTCCGATCGCCCCGACCGGCATGCCTAACGCTCGACTGATCTCTTCGTAGGACGGGTTTTCTTCGGTAAACAACATTCGAAGAAGTGCGGCGCAGCGGCCACCCAATGAGTCCACCGCTCGCCAGATCGCTTCGGCTTCCACCGCGCGCACGGCCTCCTTCTCTGCTGTGGCGTCTTCGGTGGCTATGACTTCCTCGAGGGGAACCTCGCTCTCGGACACATCTCGCCGTGCGAAGCGCAATGCCCGAAGCGATTCCCTGGCAGCCGTAACCGCCAGCCACCTGGGCACGGCGCCGCCGTCTTCGATTCTGTCCAGGTTGGTATACAGTGCCAAGAACGTCTGCTGAAAGACATCCGCACTCTCGTCCTCGTTGAGCCCCATTCTTCGCGGCATGGAGTACACGAGGTGGCGGTACTTTTCGACGAGTTTCTCCCACGCGCGGGCATCCCCCTTGCGGCATCGTTCCACAAGGCGGCTGTCCTCCTGTGCGGACGGATCCCGCCGCGTCAGTTTCTTCACACGTTACATCTCCCGACGATACTGAAACGCGCTCAGCAGGGTCGCCTGGTCGGCGTAATCGAGCTCCGCGCCGACGGCGATCCCCTGAGCCAAGCGAGTCGTTCTGATTCCAAGAGGCTTCAACACCTGGGCAAGATACAACGCCGTGGCATCCCCCTCCACAGTCGGGCTCGTTGCGAGGATGACTTCTTCGACAGCGCCCCCCTCCAGCCGAGCCATCAGTTCTCGAATCTTGAGATCGCCCGGCCCGACGCCATCCATCGGGGACAAGAGTCCGTGCAATACGTGGTAGAGACCTTTGTACTCGTTCAGGCGCTCCAGCGCGGAAACATCCCGGACGTCTGCCACTACGCAGATCTGTGCCGGATTACGGCTTGGATCTGCACAAATCATACACAGGTCGCTCTCGGAGAACGCTTGGCATTGACGGCAAAATCGGATCTTGCTCCGGGCCTCTACGAGGGTTTCCGCAAACCGGCGAACCTCTTCCTCGGGCCGCCTGAGGAAGTGCAAAGCGAGTCGCTGGGCCGACTTCGGGCCGATGCCCGGAAGTTTCTCGAACTCGGCAACGATCGCCGCAAGAGCCTTGCTGAAGATCACCTACAAGCCCAATCCAGGCGGCAGGGGAACGTCGCCCGTAATCTCCTTCAGCTTCTCCTGCCGCAGCTCCACAGACTTTGCGTGCGCTTCCCGCAGTGCGAGCAGAAGGCAGTCCTCGAGATTCTCCAGCTCGTCAGGGTTGACGAGCGAGGGATCAATCGAGATCGAGAGAGGTTCGCCGGCGCCGTTCATCCGAACGCGGACGCCGTCTTTCTCGACCTCGACCTCCTCGTTGCGCAGCTCTTTCTCCATGTTCTCTGCGCGCTTCATCGCTTCTTGCGCCTGCTTCAGAATCGCGCCCATATTGCCAAGACCCTTCGGTATCTTCATGCGTCTTTCTCCACTTGGAAAACGGATTGGACCTCGCGAACGAGGTCGTCTCCTTCTACTACGCTTGAGTCTACCTCTTGGGTCGCCGCCTTTCCCCCATTCTCCTGTTGCAACTGAAAGCGGACCGCCCAGCCTGGCTCGCCTACGACTTCGCTGACCATCTCGGCAATGATCCCCTCCACTTTCGGAAGCTTCCCTTGTAACCGCTCAAAAAGGAACCGATTCTTGAATCCGACGATGAGCGCCTTGTCCTCGATCGCGACGCCGAACGAGGCGCCGAGCAACTGCTTCGAAGCGCTGAACCGGTTCGTGAGTCGCTCCTTGACTTGCTCCCACAGCTGACCAGGCTCCTTTGGATTTGCATCCTCTGCGCTTGGGGACGCCTTAGGCGGCTCGGCGGGCGGTGGTTCCTTGCGAGGGGCCGCCGGGCGCTCGTCCCGTTTCGCGGGCGACTGCGCGGCCAAGGGTTCCTCGACCCCTGGTGCAGCCTCAGCGGTGGGCTCGCCCGCGGCGGAGAGCTTGACCAGCGTCAACTCGAGCCAAACTCTGGGGAGGGTGACATCGCGGATGTCGCGCATGGAGTGAGCAAGCGCCTCCTGGAATGCCAGGATCCGATGCGGCCCGATTTCCTTCGCGAGAGCAACCTCCTCCTTCGTTGCCCCCGCGTGCTTGCCCAGGTACAGCGCGTGCGTCAGCTCGTTGAGGCGCAAGGCGAGGCTCTCGACAATCGCCTTCGGCTCTTTGCCTTGTTGAACCAGAGCGGTGGCGGCTTCCAGGATAGGGCCGACTTGCCCCTCTGCAATGCGTCGGAGCAGGTCGTCCATCGAGTTTTCTCCGACCAGCCCGAGTTGGGTGAGCACTTCGTCTCGCGTCAACTTGCCGCCGACTGCCAGGTGAGCTTGTTCCAAGAGCGTGAGCGCGTCCCGATACCCCCCATCCGAAAGGCGCGCGATCGTGCGCAGTGCGTCGTCTTCGTACTCGATTCCCTCCTTCTCGCAGACGTACTTCAGCCGACTTTCGATCTCCTCGAGTGAGCCGCGGCGAAACTCGTACCGCTGGCAGCGGCTCCGAATCGTGATGGGCACCTTGTGCTGCTCGGTGGTCGCCAGAATGAACACGACGTTCGCCGGAGGCTCTTCGATCGTCTTCAGCAGCGCATCGAAGCCTCGCTGAGAGAGGTCGTGGACCTCGTCAATGATGAAAATGCGATATCGCGCCTCCATCGGCGCATACTGCGCGCGTTGGACGATGTTCTGCCGAACCTCTTCGACCCCCGCCTCGCTCGCGGCGTCCATCTCCATGACGTCCCCCAGCGATCCGTCCGCAATCCGTTTGCAGAAACTACATTCGAGGCAGGGATCGGGCGTCGGACCCTTCTCGCAACAGAGGCACTTGGCGAGAATCCGCGCGGCGCTCGTCTTGCCGGTGCCCCTCGGTCCGACGAACAGATACGCGTGCGCGATTCGACCGCTCCGAATCGCTGACTGGAGCGTTTTGGTGATATGATCCTGGCCGACGAGTTCGTCGAAGGATTGACTTCGATAGCGTCGGTACAGCGCGGTTTCGGCCATCGGTACGACTCTCAAAGACCGCCGGGAGGGATGCGTCGCACGCTCCGACTCTCTACCGTTGCTGCCTTCCGGCCCTGGCGGGGTTCAAGAGGCGTCACGCCGCGCAGTTCCCGGCGGCGTCCCCCATGATAGCAGGTTTGGCCTTACTTTCGCAGGCTTCGCGGGATGACAACTTCCGGTCCGGCGGTGCCTTCGACGGGCACATAGCCCGGAGAGTTGTACACGTATCCGTTCGCGTACTCCCCGCGCATGAGGATCTGGTCTCGCGTCAGTTCCACTTCGGCATACAGGATACGCACGCCCGGCTTGCCGTCGGTGTTCTTGTAGCGCTCCGACACTTTCAGGTATCGCTGATCGGTCATCCCCTCGCCATCCCAGCCGATCTTGTCCTGAATGTGGGCCGGCGCGCTGCGGGGATTATAGGAGAACACTACCTTATATTTCTCTGCGCGGAAGGGATACATGTTCGGGTTCCGGCTCATGTCGATCTTGCGGTCGAACCGGCCGTTCTGCGTGTAGAGCTCGTCCTGCATGAACGTTCGGTCCTTGTCCCGATCGAAGTTCAGATCCGGCGCAGGCTCCCACTTCAAGTCGTAGTCTTCATCGAAGAGTTGCATGCGGACGCGCGCACCGGTCGTCGGAATACCCCAAGTGCCCGTAACGCGCAATACCTTCGGCTCGATGACCCGGATCGAGAACGTGAAGTTCAGGTCAACGGGATTGTGTGTATCGTAGGGCCACTGGTCGTAGACGCCCGCCCGGCGACCGAAGACGCCGCGCTGGGTCATGCGAATCAGCTGGTTGTTCAAGTTCCGCTCGTTTGTATCGCGGCGAACGCGGCTCAAGTTGTCTCCGTCCCTCGCGTACTGCTCCTCCGCTTCCTGCTGAAGCTTCCACAGCCAGCTCACCGAATCATCCAGCTGCCCGTTCTTCTCGTAAGCCTTGAAGAGGATCCCTTTGCGGGCTGGGAGGATATCCTTCTTTTCGACCGACTGCTCGAACCAGTGCACGGCCTGCCAATAGTCGTCGTCAATCTTGTGGTAGTAGAGCCAACCTACCTCGAAGTACATCTCGTACGTGTTCGGGTTGTTCTGGACGCCCTCCTCTAAGAGTCTCAATGCGATCGGGATGTATCGGCGGTCGGACCGGTTCTGCTCATCCGTGAAGTTGTATGCGATGTGCCAAGCGCCCGTCGAGTAGACCTCGACTTGGCGCGGGTTCAGCCAGGTGACGAGACGAATGAGCGGTAAGACCGCGTCGAACTGGCCCGTGTCAAAGTACTGATCCGTCTGGACCCAAAGGATTCCGGCCACCATCTCGCGGAGTCCGGCCAGCGACGCAAGAAGCTGATCGGCGTTCAGCCCTCGGTCAATACGCAGTTCGCCCGTCGAGTAGTTCTTCTTCCAGGTTGGAAACAGTAACGACTGCGAGACGAACGCCTGCACAACGAACAGGACGGCCAGAGCGATCAGCAGTTTGGCGGGAGGCTTCTTCATCACAGCTCCTTCCGGTCGAACACGAGCACGGCGATTACAATCAGGATCGCGCTATAGACGACAGCGTAGATGATCCCGTTCATCATATACACGGCTTCGCTGCCGCGGATTTGGGTGGTCGCGGCGCTCGCGGCCCCTTGAGCGATATCGAGGTTGCTGAAGTTCGGGACTGCGTAGTGCGCGACCCGGGCGATCAGGGAGATCGCATCCGAGGCTTGCCCTTCCGCGCCCCAGCGCTCGAAGATCGGATTGATCAGTGTCCCGAAGATCCAGACGAGGCCGGAGAGAAAGAAGTTGATGACCGGCGTGACGAACGTCGAAAACGTCATCGAAACCGCCGCCAAGAGGCTCATCTGGAAGATCATCATGAACGGCACTTTGATGAGCGGAGCGAGTTTGTCGAGCGACCACGTCTGCTGCTGGATCCCGAACGCGAGGATCACGACCAACGTCATGAGGCCGATCATCAGCGCCAGCGCGATCACGCTTCCCAGGTACTTCCCGACCAGGAACTGGTAGCGGTACACGGGCTTCGAGAGAATCGTGTAGATCGTCCTCCGCTCGACCTCGTTCGGCAGCAGATAGACGGTGAGCGTAACGGCAAGGATCGCCGCCGTGATCCGCAGGATGCCGATCGAGATGTCAATCAGCGTCTGCTGTTGGCCGCGCGGGGAGAGCTCGTTCAGGCTCGGCGCGATGATGAGAAACGCCAACCCAACCATCAGGATGATCAGGAGGACGCGTCGGCGGATCGCCTCGCCAACGGTCGTTGCCGCGATTGCAATGATCTGATTCATCAGTCCTGTGCCTCCGAAACCTTCTTCATGCCTGTCTTACGGCCCTCCGCCTCAGTAATCGTCTCCACGAACAGATCCTCGAGCCGTTTTCTTCTCGGAATGATGCTCAAGATCCGCCCTCCAGCCGAGCGTATCGCGTCCACGAATCCGTCCGTCGCGATCGTGTCGGGAGCGTCAATGATCAAGCGCCCGTCGTGCAGGGAGACGATGGCTCCGTCGGCTTGCACCTTTTCGCGGATGTCCTCCGGCACCTTCTCTGCCGTGATCTCGACGCGCCCGCCTGCGAGAAGGTCCTCGAGCTTGCCTTCGGCCTTGATGACGCCCCGGTTCAGGATGGCTACGCGATCACAGATGCGTTCCACATCGGAAAGCTCATGGCTTGAAATGAAGACTGTTTTCCCTTCCTCACGGAACTGGAGAATCAGGTCGCGGATTTCGATGTGCGCGATCGGGTCCAGTCCGGCGGTCGGCTCATCGAGGAACAGCAGCTTGGGATCGTTCAGCAGGCACTGCGCGAGGCCGATTCTCTGTTGCATACCCTTCGAGTACTGCGAGATCTGTTTGAAACCTGCGTCCGCCAGACCGACTCGCTCCAGCAGCTGCTGCGCCTTCTCGCGCCGCTCCGCCTTGCCCATGCCGAACAGCCGCGCGTAGAAGTCGAGAATCTCCATGCCGGTCATGTGCTCGTAGTAGTAAGGCTTCTCCGGCAGGTAGCTCAGTTGTCGGTG
>RFHN01000317.1 GCA_003695835.1 Armatimonadota bacterium | reverse complement strand
TGGTTCCAGCTTGTAGCCAGGGCACAATGAATAATGTTGCACTTGGGACGGACGATTGGACCTATTACGAAACGATCGGCGGCGGTTGCGGCGCCGGAAACCGATCGCCAGGTGCATCCGGCTGGCATTCCCACATGACCAACACGGCGAACACTCCCGCCGAGGCCCTCGAACTGGCTCTTCCGCTCCGGGTTTGGCGTTACGAGCTGCGGGACGGGAGCGGCGGAATGGGCGACCAGCCGGGCGGAGAGGGCGTAGTGCGGGAGATCGAACTTCTTGACGAGCAGGCGACGCTTTCCCTGATGACCGAGCGACGAAGCACCAAGCCTCCGGGCGCGAAGGGGGGCGACCCTGGGTCGCCCGGGTCCAACCGGATCCTCTGTTCGGACGGGTCCGTCGAGGCGCTGCCAGCCAAGTGCGTTGTCCGCCTTTTTCAGGGTGACCGACTGCTTCTGGATACGCCCGGAGGAGGCGGTTGGGGCGAGCAATCCGACCCCGCAAACAGGTAAACTAACAGAAGATTTCCGCCCCACCGAACGTGCACGTCAAGCCAGGGGCGGCGCGCTTACGAGAAGCATATGGCAAGGAAACCAACGAAGGCAGCCACGGACGGTGGAGCCAGTACGCAAAAGAAAGCCTCTGCTACCGTCAAAGAGAGCAAGAAACAGGTTCGCGGTAAGTACACGGCCCGAAATATTCAAGTCTTAGAAGGCCTGGAGGCGGTCCGCCAACGCCCCGCCATGTACATTGGCGACACCGGCGTTCGAGGCCTCCATCACCTGTTCAACGAAGTGCTCGACAACTCGATTGACGAGGCGCTCGCCGGCTATTGCGATCACATCGTCTGCACGCTGCATGCAGACAACTCCCTCAGCGTTCAGGACAACGGTCGAGGCATTCCGGTGGACGTCCACGAAAAGTACGGCGTGTCCGCGCTGCAGGTCGTCATGTGCACGTTGCACGCGGGCGGTAAGTTTGGAGGGGGCGGCTATCGAGTCTCGGGCGGACTGCACGGCGTCGGCGTGTCCTGCGTAAACGCGCTCTCGGAATGGTGCGAAGTTACCGTAGATCGCGACGGTTATCGTTGGTACCAGCGCTACGTCCGCGGCAAGCCCGAGAAGCCGGTCGAGAAGATCGGGAAGACCAACAAGACGGGAACTCTCACTCGTTGGTCGGCCGACCCTGAAATATTCGAAACACTGAAGTATGAGCCGCGGCGGCTCAAAGAGAGGATGCGGGAGCTCGCCTACCTCAATGCCGGCGTGACGCTCGTCTTCGTCAACGAGCAGAACCCCGAGGACAACGAGACCTTCCACTTCAAGAAAGGAATTCAGGCGCTCGTCGAGGATCTGAACGAGTCGCACAATCCGCTCCACAAGCCGATTTTCCTGAAGAAGGAAAAAGACGACGTCGAGGTCGAAGTTGCTATCCAATACCACACCGGTTACGGAGAGACGCTGCTATCCTTTGCGAACAACATCAACACGGTCGAAGGCGGCACGCACACGACAGGCGCCAAAACCGCGCTGACACGCGTGATCAACCAGTACGCTCGGAAAGCCGGCCTGCTCAAGGAAAAGGATCCGAACTTCACGGGCGACGACGTGCGCGGCGGCCTCACGATGGTCATCTCCGTGAAACTGCTGCACCCGCAGTTCGAAGGTCAGACCAAGACAAAACTGGGGAACAGCGAAGTCGAGGGCATCGTCAACTCGATCGTCGGCGAAGGCCTGATGGAGTTCCTCGAAGAGAACCCGTCCGTCGCGCGGAAGATCGTAGAAAAGGCGATCATCGAACAACGAGCAAGAGAGGCCGCAAAGAAGGCTGCGGAAGCGGTGAAGCGGTCGAGCGCGCTCGACACCTACGGCCTCGCCGCCAAGCTCGCGGATTGCAGCGACAAAGACCCAGAGAGAGCTGAGCTGTTCATCGTGGAAGGCGACTCCGCCGGAGGCAACGCCAAAGCGGCCCGCGACCGGCGGTTCCAAGCGATCCTTCCGATCAAGGGCAAGATCCTGAACGTCGAGAAGGCGAGACCGGACAAGGCGCTCGACAACGAAGAGATCAAAGCGCTCATCTCCACCATCGGCACCGGCATTGACATGAACTTCGGTCGGAATGGTGAGGACGAAGGGAGAAACGGGAAGAAGGAAAGCGAAGCGTTCGACCTCTCGCGACTGCGGTATCACAAGATCATCATTCTTTCCGACGCGGATGTAGACGGAGAGCACATCCGAACCCTGCTGCTCACCTTCTTCTACCGCTATATGAGACCGTTGATCGAAGGCGGTTACGTTTATCTCGCCTTGCCGCCCCTCTTCACGATCAAGGCAGGAAAGGACGACGTCTACTACGCCCAGACCGAAGAGGAGCGCGATCAGATCCTCAAAGAGCTTCGGAAGAAGAGAAAAGACATCCAAATCACTCGCTTCAAAGGACTGGGCGAGATGAATGCAGACCAGCTGGAGGACACGGTTATGAACCCGGAAAAACGTATGCTGGTCCAGGTTACGCTTGAGCCAGAGGACGCCACCGAAGCCGAGCTCGTCTTTACCAAGCTGATGGGTGACAAGGTGGAACCTCGCCGCGAGTTCATCGAGGCTCACGCCAAAGAGGTCACGGACCTCGACTGGCACTACTAAACAGCGAAAGACGACCATGTCGCCGACAACAGGAGCCCTCGCGACGCGAAGGGGCTGGTGGATCCTCGCCTCCATCGCCAGTGGTTGCCTGGTCGCCGCTTCCCTGCCGCCGTTGGACTACGGTCTCTTGGCGTTTGTAGCGTTCGTCCCTGCGCTTGTCGCACTGCGGCGTACGAGCTACTCGCGCGCCCTCACCAGCGCCACTCTCATCCTCGGGACCCTCTTCCTGTGGGCATTTTGGGGCGGCTGGCCCCAAGATTCCGTGGGATCTCGCGAAACCCTGAGAGTTCTATTCGGCTTCGGAGTTCTGATCGCTCTCCCGTTTAGCCTCTACGCCCGGGTGAGGAAGTGGAGCCCGCTAACCGTGTGGGCGCTGACCGCCGTCGCCGTGCTCTGGGAAGCGCTCGCCTCGCAATACTTGCCTGCCACACTTGCCTGGACACAGCACCGGTCCCCTGGGATGCTGTACTTGGCCTCGGCGACGGGCTGGTGGGGCGTTGTAGCGGCGATTTGGGCAACCAACCTCTTCCTTGCACGAGTGTTTTTTCTGGCTCCCGCGCGGCGGGCGCTGCCTTCGGTCCTCGCATGCGCTCTCACTCTCGTCGGAGCCGCCCTCGCCTTCCCTCCCTCGCCGCGCTCGGAGACGGCGCTTCAAGTGATCGTGGTTCAAACGGCAACGCTATCGCCCAGCCACATCGCTCAGCTCGTCGGCGATCGGCAGACGGAGCTGCTCATACTGCCACGGATCGAGCTGACCCTCGACGAAGCCGAGGCGCTGGCCTCGGCTGCCCACGCCCCCTCGGTGGTCCTAACGAGAGAGGGTTGGAGCGGAATCTGGAACCCTTCCGAACCCAACGCGATGGCCAACCGCACCACCATCCGCGGCGTTCCTGTGTACGTGCCACAGACCCTGAAGGCCCCACTCGTTCACAACCTCCGCGCACTCGGCTCGCAGGTATCCCTCGCCGCGATCCCCCGAGCGACAGCGGAATCCCCCTATCAGGCGCTCGCCGCATGGGACGCAGCCGGCCTGGCCCTCGCCTCCGCTTCGCTCGGACAATCGGTCGCCCGCGCCGATACGGCCGGCTTTAGCCGCGTCACCGGCCCAACGGGTGAGGTGCTCTCCGACATACCCCGGCGCCAGCGCGACGCAATCGGATCTGCCGCTGTACTGGTATCGCCGACCCAGAC
>RFHN01000316.1 GCA_003695835.1 Armatimonadota bacterium | reverse complement strand
CTCGGCGGCATCGCGAAGGGCTACGCCTGCGATGAGGCTCTTCGGGCGGTCAACAACGCCGGGGTCCGTTCGGCTCTCGTGGAAGCAGGCGGGGACATCGCTGTCTCGGAACCGCCCCCTGGAACAGAAGGGTGGGCGGTACGGATTCCCTCTCTCGGCACAACCCTACTGGTTTCGAACTGTGGCCTCTCTTCTTCTGGAGACGAGGTCCAGTACGTGGAGATCCAAGGCGCGCGCTACTCCCATATTCTCGACCCAAGGACTGGCTTGGGCCTCACAGAGAGCCGTTCGGCAACCGTGCTCGGCCCGGACGCGTTCACCACAGACCCATGGGCGACGGCGCTTTGCATTCTGGGGGAGCGCTACCGCTGCTTGGTGGAGGGGTGGGGCGGAGTGAAGGTTCTCTCGGTTCGGAGCCGTTAGGGACCCTCGTTCTCAAAAAAATGGTGCGCGGTACTGGACTTGAACCAGTGACCCCTACAGTGTCATTGTAGTGCTCTACCAACTGAGCTAACCGCGCAACTCCCTTAACGATTACCCGAAACCGCTGGTAGAATGCAATCCTACACGCAATGCCCGAAACCGATCGAGTGCCGATCCCGACGCTGCTCCGACTCGCCTGCTACTACCGAGCGTTGGTCGAGCAAGAGCAGCGGGGCGCGAGGCGGCTCAGCAGCTCCGAAATCGCTCAGCTCTGCGGCATCTCGGCTACGCAAGTACGAAAGGACTTCAGTTTCTTCGGACTTGGCGGCAAGCCGGGGGTCGGGTACGACCCAGCTCAGCTCCGCGGGCAGATTGCTCGCGTGCTCAAGCTCGACCGCCCGCACCAGATCGTAATCGTCGGCGCAGGGCGACTGGGCCAGGCGCTCGCTGCCTATGGAGGATTCGGGGCCTATAACCTTCAGGTCTCTGGCGTCTTCGACAGCGACCCAGCGAAGATTGGGAAGAGAATCGGCGGCGGACTGACGATCCAGGACGTCAAGAAGCTCACGCCCAAGACCTGTCCGGGAAAGCGCTGCATTGGCGCTTTGACCGTCCCTGCCGATCAGGCGCAACGCGCGGCAGACACCCTGTTCTCGGTAGGGATCTATCGCATACTCAACTTTACTCCCGCTCCGATCGAGGCCCCGGCGGGCGCCATCGTGCGCACGGCTGCCTTCACACCCGAATTCGCCGTGCTTGCCTTCTTTGACAAGGAGACACACTACGAACACGATTGATTGCGATTTCCTGGTCATTGGCAGCGGCATTGCCGGGCTGACGTTCGCGCTCAAGGCCGCGGAGCACGGCGACACTCTGGTCGCCACAAAGGCTGCGCTCTACGACACGAACACGCGGTGGGCGCAAGGGGGAGTGGCGGCAGCGGTCGGCGCCGACGACTCGTGGCGACTCCACGAGCAGGACACGCTCGAAGCGGGCGCAGGGCTTTGTAATCCAGAAGCCGTACGTTTCCTCGTCCAAAACGCCATCCCCCGCCTCGAATGGCTCATCGAGCTGGGCGCACGGTTCGATTGGACCGAAGGCGCCGAGCTCCCTCAACTCCAACTCGGTCGAGAGGGCGGACACAGCCGCAACCGAATCGTTCACGCCGCGGATCAGACGGGTTGGGAGATCGAACGGACGCTCATTGACGCTCTCCCCTCCAGGGAGCGGATCAAGGTGCTCGATTTCACTTTCTGCGAAGCTCTTCTGACGGATGACGCCGGATGCGCCGGAGCCATCCTGCGTCCTCGCGGGCAGGATCCGATCCGCGTTCGCGCTCGCGCCACGTGCCTCGCCACCGGCAGTTGCTGCCGCGTCTACCGCTTTACCACGAATCCACCCATCGCGACGGGTGACGGCATTGCGCTTGCCGCGTCCGTCGGCGCGAAGATCGAGAACATGGAGTTCATCCAGTTCCATCCGACCACGCTGTACCACAGGTCGAAGCGAGGCTTTCTCATCTCAGAAGCCGTTCGCGGCGCCGGCGGGATCCTCCGGACGATCCACGGTCGTCGCTTCATGTTCGATTACGACCCCCGGGGAGAGCTTGCGCCTCGCGACATCGTGGCTCGCGCCATCCATTCGGAGATCCTGAAGGAGGGAGTGCCGTTCGTTCACCTCGATACGACGCACCTAGCGCCCGAAGAGATCAAGACCAAATTCCCTAACATCTATCGGACACTTCTTGAATTGGGAGTTGATATGACGCGCGACCCGATTCCGGTCGTGCCCGCCGCGCACTATCAATGCGGCGGCGTCAACACGGACCTATACGCCCAAACCACCATGCCCGGGCTCTACGCCGCTGGAGAGGTGGCCAACACCGGCGTCCACGGCGCGAACCGACTTGCGAGCAACAGCCTTTTGGAAGCCTTGGTGTTCGGGTATGCGGGCGCCGAGCACGCCGCGCAAACCGATCGCGAACGAAGAGACGGAACACCCAATCCGCCGCTGATTCCGCCAGTCGCCGAACTGGGGCGAGAAGGCATCCTACGGAGGCTGCGCCACGTGATGTGGGAGAGGGTCGGCATCGTTCGCCGGACGCGGGGTCTTCAGATCGCGCAGGAAACGGTTCAGGAACTCATCGAAGAAGCGCTCCCCAGCGAGGAATTCTCCGTGTCGGCAGCCGAGGCGGCGGATCTGTTGCTATGCGGCAAGATTATCGTCGAGCAGGCCCTGGCTCGGAAGGAGAATGTGGGCCTCCATTACAACGAGGACTTGGCGCCGAAGGCGGACAAGAAACCGGCTTCTGTGGACTCAGAACCAGCTTCAGATAGCCTGCCCGACGAGGCTGGAGCGTAATCTGCAGGTCCTCTTGGGCTACGGCGAGAGCGGGAGCCTCCAGATTGAACTTGCTCACCACTTCGCACGCGCCCACACCCTTCAACGTCAGGTGGACTGCGCTCGGCTTGAGCACCGTCGCTTCCAGCACGATGG
>RFHN01000315.1 GCA_003695835.1 Armatimonadota bacterium | reverse complement strand
GATTCTCGCAGGCGCAGCCCTGGTTGAAGGCGCCGCCCCAAGCCCGGGCGCACTGATTCATGCCGCCATCGCCCTGCTCGTCGCAACCGTCGCAAACCAGGAACGAGTCACCGAGCGGCCGAAGACGATTTCCGCCCTACTCAGCGAGACGGGACCTGTCACCGCGCCCGACTCCACGCAGACCCTCATCGAATTGCGCGCGCAAGTTCGCAAACTGCAACGGAGCCTGCGGTACGTCGAGCGAGCCTCCCGCGTAGACCACGCCGTCGCGACGATTGCTGTGCCGAAGAAGGGGCTGCCCACGGTCCAGTCCGCCGCAGAGGCGATTCGCGACCTCACGCAAGCCTCTCGCGTGATCGTCCACCTCTTCAACAGCGCAGGTACGGCGCTGATCCCCGCTGCCTCTGTCGAATTCGCGATAGACGATCCCAACGCTCTCGTCGTGCGGTGTGCGAACACGCTCCGGGGGACGGAGATCAAGGCGCACGTCCGCTCGGCGCTGGAGCCGTTCGCTGAGGCTTTCCCATCCTCGCGCACCGCGCAAATCATCCTCCACGACAGCGGTGAGATCCGGGGCGTTCTCACCCTCGTCGCCAACACGCAGGGAGACCTCGAGGAAGCCCGCGAGCGGGCGGAAGAGGCTGCTGAACGGATTTCAGCCACCCTTCGGATCATCCAAAGGATTCAAGCCCTGGAGCGCCGCATGCGCGAGGCGGAACTGCTGTATGAGGTCCAGAGCCGAATGTCCGGCGCCACCACCGTTGAAGACATCGGCCACCGCACGGCCTACGCCCTTCAAGAGATTCTCGGTTGTGACGATGTCAACCTGTGGACCGTGGGAGAGGACGGAGACCTCGTCCTCGTTGGCAAAGCGGGACGAGCGCTGCCTCTCTTGGAACACCTGACCATCCCAGGCGGCATGGAGCGCTGGAGAGAGAACCACTCCCCGCCGATCGCCGTCCTCGACGCAAGCACGACGAGGATCGTGGATCCGGCAACGCTCGGGCGTTACCGCATCCAGTCCTTCTTCCTCATCCCGTTCGGCGACTCGGCGAATCCCTCAGGCTACATCGTGGTCGCGTCGAAGCAGGCTGGCAAGTTGCAGTCGAGCGACTCCAAGATCCTTCTATCCGTGGCCGCAGAGCTGGGGCGACTTTGGGCGAATCGCGAGACCCAGAGCGAACCAGCGGAGCCGACCGGTCTGCTAACGCCGAGCCAATTCCGCGCAGCCATTGTCAACTCGCTCAAAAGCGGCGGGTCGCTGCTTTACGTCGAACCGACGCGGGCGGAAGAAACCCTCCAGGAACTCGGGGCGGCTGCCAGGCAAATGCTCGTACGTACTGTCGCCACCCTTCTTCGTCGGCACCTGCCCGACTCGGCGAAGATTCTTCGAACCGACACCGCTTCCTTTGTAGCGCTCTTGCCGAACCTGCCCAAGGAGGAAGCCGAGCGGCTCGCCGCCGAGTTGACGGCCGTCGCCGCGATGCACTCCGTTGACGTCGGCGAAGACGAACCGCTGCCTCTCGCCATCCGCGTCCGCGTTGCCGATCTGGACGAGAAACCGGAAGCCAATCGAATTTCTGGTACGTTTGCGGGTTGACGTAGGCGACCGAATCCGAGCAAGATGACTCCACGGTTCGCTGGTCAACGAGGCTGGCGTTACTTGGCGGCAGGTACGCGGGCGGAACGATCGCGCCGACCATGCGAGGCGAAACAGCAAAGGAGAACCGAACGTGGAGACCTACTCGCATTACAACAGAGAGGAAGGGTGGCGGCGCATTTGTGAAATCTTGGCTTCGGAGGGCGACGGCACGGACCTCCTGGCGATGGCCCACAGGCTCACGCGCCAACTCGTACGAAGCCCTCGAGATCCGTGGCTCCGGCTCGCCCGTGGAGTCGTGGAAACGGACCTCGGGCGATTTGAACAAGCGTTCCAAGACTTCGCGTACGTGGAACGCAACGCGCGGATGCCATGGCTCAAAGCCTTTTCGCGAGGGCTGCTGAACGAACTGGAGCGGTGGCAACTGTCCGTCTTGAGCACGCTTCTCAGCGAAGACCGAGCGTTTCGAACCGCCTTTCGGGCAGATGCAAGGAAAGCCTTGCGAGACCGAGGTTTCTGCCTCAGTCCGATGGGACACGAGCTGCTTGGCGCCCTCGAACGAACGGTGCTTCGGAACACAGCCCTCCCGCCTGGTCTGGCTTAACGGCGGAGGCGAAGCGAGTTCGCCGTAACCAGAAGGCTCACTCCCATATCGCCGCCCACGGCAACCCAGAATCCGAGCGGATAGAGGACACCGACTGCCACGAGCACCGCCTTCGTGAGCAGGCTGAACACGATGTTCTGATTTACGATCGCCCGTAGCTCCCGACTGAGCCGGTCGAGTCGGACGAGCGCCGAGACGTCATCATTGAGAACCACGATATCGGCGGCGTCCACGGCCGCGTCCGTGCCGGCAGCGCCCATGGCAATGCCGACGTCGGATTCCATCAGCGCCGCGACGTCGTTGACGCCATCTCCAACCATGGCTACAGGCCCGTCCCGCTTCAGCTCGCGGACGATCTCCACCTTCTGCTCCGGGGTCACGCCCGCCTTCCATTCCGCTACCCCGATGCTCTCCGCCAGCACCGCTACGTGCTCTGGGCGGTCTCCCGACACGAGAACGAGGCGGTGGCTCTTCTGAAGCGTCTCGGCGACCTCGCGCGCCTCTTGTTTCAGTTTCTCCGAGAGGAAGAGTGTCGCGACCAACCCTTCTTCTTCGGCGAGATAGACGGCTCGTCGTCCCTCTGCTGCCTTCGCCCCCGTAAACGCCGCGCTGCCGAGACGGTATCGCCTCCCCTCCACGACGCCTTCCAGCCCCCCGCCCGGGATCTCTTGGACGTCCAATGCCCGGAGCACCTCGGTGGCGCAAGCCGCGACCGCCCGAGAAACTGGGTGGTTGCTGTTGCTGGCGAGCGCTGCTGCGATCCCCCGCGCCTTCGACTCGGAAATAGGGCGGTGCAGGGCCACTTCATCCACTTGCAAACGAGCGTAGGTCAACGTACCGGTCTTGTCCAGCACGTAGATTCGAACCCTCTCGAGGGCCTCGAGGACCGCGCCGCCCTTCACGAGCGCCCCCATCCGGCTCGCGGTTCCGATCGCCGTAGTAACTGCTACGGGAATCGAAATCACCAGAGCGCACGGGCAGGCCACCATCAACAACCAAAAGGACCGGTGCAGCGCATCGGACGCGTCATGCAGACCCAGGGCTATGGTCAGTACGGCATACGAAACGGCGAGGGCGATGACGAGCGGCGTGTACCAACGGCTCAGGCGCTCGATCGCCTGCTCTCGCTGTGCCTTGTGCGCGCCCCCCGCTTCGATCAGTTCGAGGGTCTTCGCGTAGGTCGTGTCCGCATAGCGGCGGGTCGCCACGAGAGTCAGAGGCGCCTCCGTGGTGGAGGATCCTGCGAGAACCGGAGAGCCTGGTCCGAACGGCGCCGGCTCGGTCTCCCCGGTGAGCACGGAGGTGTCCACGTACCCAGTCCCCGTCTCGACCGTGCCGTCCACGGGAACGACGCTGAAGCTACGCACTCGAACGCGGTCGCCGGGAATAATCTCCGTCACCTCAATCTCGCGGAAGGCGCCCTCTCGCTCGACTTCCGCCGTCTTGGGAGCGGAGGCGAGCAACTCCCCGATGGCCGACCGCGTCCGCCGGATGGCACGGTCTTGAAGGTTGCTCCCCAGACGGTACAGGATCGCGACGAGCGCCGCTTCGCTCAGTTCACCGATCCCGGATGCGCCGATCACCGCGATCGTCATCAAGGCGTTGGTCGTAAAGTTGAAGGTCAGCAACGAGAGCAGGCCCGACCGGAGCATCGGATAACCGCTGACGACCAGGGCTGCGGCGAACAGAGCGTTGCCGACCGGGCTCTCGTGCCCATACAACCCGCCAATGAGATACAGAAGTACGGCAACGCCAAGAAAGAGCCACTCCCGACTCGGCGGAGCCTCCGCCGGCGCGGTCACCGGCCGGGCGCTGTAACCCAAACGACGGACTTCTGCCTCGATCTGCTCCGGAGCAACCTGCGTCGCATCGAACTCGACAACCATCCGCGCCATTGGGAAGTCCACGGTGCATGAGAGGACCCCCGGGAGACGCTCGACCCTTTCCTGGATAGACTCGGCACACTGAGGGCAGTCCATCCCCCCAATGCGGTATCGGCGGTGGCTGAAGCCCGACGCAACCTCGCGAATAATCTTCTCGGTCGAAGAGAGAACTC
>RFHN01000028.1 GCA_003695835.1 Armatimonadota bacterium | reverse complement strand
GGGCCGCCCTGCAAGCCTGGGAAGACGGTCTTGTTGATCCTCTTGCCGATCTCTTCGTCGTTGCTGAGAATCATGCCGCCGCGAGGGCCGCGGAGGGTCTTGTGCGTCGTGCTCGTCACGATGTGGGCGTGCGGGATGGGGCTGGGGTACTCGCCCGCCGCGATCAGCCCGGCAGGGTGGGCGATGTCAGCCAAGAGCAGCGCCCCAACCGAGTCGGCGATTTCGCGGAACCGCGCGTAGTCGATCTCGCGGGCGTAGGCGGTTGCGCCGCAGACGATCATCTTCGGCTTGTGTTCTTTGGCGAGTCGCTCCAGTTCGTCGTAGTCAATCTGTTCGTCGCTCTGGCGCACGCCGTAGGGGATCACTTCGTAAAGGATGCCGCTGAAGTTGACCGGGCTGCCGTGCGTGAGGTGCCCTCCGTCGGAGAGGTTCATCGCCATGATGCGGTCCCCGGGCTGAAGGAAGGCGAAGTAGGCGGCCATGTTCGCGTTCGCTCCGGAGTGCGGTTGGACGTTCGCCCACGCTGCGCCGAACAGCTTCTTCGCCCGCTCGATTGCGAGAGCTTCGACTTCGTCCATGTACTCGCAGCCGCCGTAGTACCGTTTGCCCGGGTAGCCCTCGGCGTACTTGTCGGTCATCACGCTTCCGACGGCTTCGCGCACGGCTCGGCTGGTGATGTTCTCGCTTGCGATGAGTTCGAGGTTCTGCTCCTGCCTCGTCTCCTCCTTTCGGATGATGGTGGAGACTTCGGGGTCCACCTGCGCGAGGATGTGCGTCCTTTGGGCGAGCACGTTCGGGTCGTTGATCTTCAGCGCCATGTGCGGATTATGGTCGGAGCGAGCCATCCTGATGGAGTCCGCACTGGTCGACGTTCGCTATGCGCGGGGACTACGCCGAGAGGTGCACCTTGGCGGCCTGGGGGTACGAGCCGGTGTTGTCGGTGACGAACAGCATATAGTAGCCCAGGGGCGCGTGGTTCGCGTTCGGAGGGCTGATTGACCTGCCAGTTGCTGAGGTCAATGACAGCCGCAAGCGTGCTGGCGTCCCAGGAATACTCCGCCTAACTCAGATCGCTCCGAGATGATCCGCACCTGGGTCCTATCTGCCGTCTCGGTCCGGATTTGGCGCACCAGCGTGGTAGATCAGGGCTCCATCCTTGTTGTACATCGTGAGGTTAGGTCCCGCTGATGCAACGCCAAGCGTTGCAGAGGGGGGCATTGCTTGACCCGCTGCGTTGGCCTTGCCCACCCTCAGCCCAGATACTCCGAAATCATACGCGAACAAGGAGGCCCTGCTGCCGCTTACGTGCTCCAGCCGCACCCACGTATTCTGCGGATTCGCCGCCAGCCAGACGAGGTTAGGGCTGGACGTTGGGCTCTCACGGTAGCCCAACAAGAGCATAGCGTTTGCCCCGTCCAGGCTTAGGGAAGCGCCCACGCTTTCTTTCTCCGAGCCCGACGTGAAGTCAACACTCGGATTCATGACGCTCACCGATGCCCTCAAAGTCGTCGCATCCACAGCATTCTGTGCGGATATCAGTACATGCGCGGGCTCCTCACTGCCGACTCGCAATGTCGGACCGTTCCCATCTATCACGGCGACAACTTCGCCCTTATCGTTTACAACTTCGATCCTGTTGGCCCGGAGGGTTCGCGTGGGCTCAACTTGTTCGCGGAAGGCCGCCGCTGCCAAGGCGACGACCACAAGGACGAGGAAGGCGAAGAGGAGCTTTACGCGCCACAGCGTACGCTCCAAGAGCACGATGCGTTGCTCTAGCAGTTCCTGGGACTTGTCCATTACTGTTTCTCCTTATCGTTAGATGTCGGATACCTCAAAAGGCGTCGGGCTGAACTCAAGATACAGCCTCGCTGGCAGTTCAGCCGCGCCGCCGAAAGCGATCGGAAAGTCGAGCGTCGTGCCCGACGCGGGGATGATCAGGTTCTCAGCGGGCAGGACGCACTCACGGGTCGCCGCTGTTCCAGCCCAAGTGATTTTGGGAACGCCCTTGTCGGAACTATTCTTGATGTCTCGGGCGGCGCCCCAGAGTTTGTGACCAACCGTGGGCTGTATCGCGGCGATGCAGTACCGTATGTCGCCCGAACTGTTCGTCGCCGGCACGCGATAGCATAGGTCAGCGCCGTACAAGCCCTTGTTGTCTTTGCCATAGGTGTCCTCGGTGCGCTTGGCAAATGCCGCCCTATCGTCCTCACCGGACTGCGCAAGCGAAAACGAGTACTGAGGTTCGGGAGGTGGGTCGGGCGGTGGGGCGACTACAGTGTCGACTCCCGCGCCGGCGATTAGTACATCCGTGTAGGGCCAGGAGCCCCGGATGTGGGCATCAGCCTCCGCTGGCGTTTCACTCCCGTCGCCGACCGATCCCTCGGTGTCCGTGACGACAGTCCTCACCTGAACCTTGTTCCCGGCCGTTCCGTCTATCCGGAATTCGTGCACGGCAGCGAGAAGCTTGCCCGGATCCACCTTGCTGACCACCAGCCACCGATCGTTGGTTGGGTCCCAGCCGAGCCAGCTCCTGGAGATTCCGTCTTCGAATCCCTTCTTTATCGCAAACGGTGGCTGATTGCACGACATGGCAGCACTATACCCGCCGCGCTTGCCTATCGCACCTCCATCACGTACACGCGCCGCTTCCCAGTGATCGCCAGCCAATGCGCCCCGTTCGTGCAAAATGCCTCTGCGATGGTCGGCTACCTGCTCGTCCCACTCACCTTCATCGGTGAGGTCACGCTGCTCCTCCTCGAGGGGGCGAAGCGCGCGTTCCGTAGGCCTTTCGAGCTGGACGAGGTGATTCGCCAGATGGCGTTTGTCGGCGTGGCCTCTGTTCCCATCGTGCTGGTGACCACCTTCGCATCCGGAGCAGTGATGAGCCTCTACATCGCCCCCCTACTGGTGGAATCGGGCGCGAGCACGCTCGCGGGCGGGGCGGTGGGGCTGACGGTCGCACGGGAGTTGGCGCCGGTGCTCGCTGGCATCATGGTCGCGGCTCGCTGCGGGAGCGCCATGGCGGCTCAGATCAGTTCGATGGCGGTTACCGAGCAACTTGACGCCCTCCGCTCCCTCGCCGTCCATCCCTACAACTACCTCCTCGTGCCGCGTCTGCTCGCCGGGTTGCTGATGGTGCCGACACTCTGTATTATTGGCGTGTTTTCTGGTATGACTGGAGCGATGCTGGTCGCGGGTGTGCACGGGATTCCCGCGTCCGTGTTCCTTCGTTCCGTTGAGGTCTACGTGGAGAGTTGGGACTTCGTCGGTGGATTGCTGAAGGCTGCCGTCTTCGGGCTGACGGTGGCTGTCGTGGCATGCCGCCAGGGATTTAATACGAAGGGAGGCGCTGTCGGCGTGGGCAAGGCGACCACGAGCGCGGTCGTCATCAGCATGGTCCTCATCTACATCTTCAACTACTTCCTCGCCGACCTCTTCTATTAGCCTCTCGCGTCCGACTTCGGACAGAATTGCTCGGAAGATGGAACCGCCGATTGCCGTCCGTCTGCTGGCCGTGCTCTCCGCGGCGCTGATCCTGGCCGCGATTCATCGCGCGAAAAGGGGCCGCGCTCCGCAGGTTCGACGCATCCCGGGCGTGGACGCGATTGACGAGGCGCTCGGACGCGCCACCGAGATGGGGAGGCCGGTGATCTTCAGCCCGGGGATCGGCCGCCTCGACAACATGATGACGATCGCTGCGCTTTCAGTGCTCAAATATGTCGCGCAGCGGTGCGCCAGCTTTTGGATCCGCGTCATCGTTCCCATCTTCGAGCCGGTCGTCCTTTCGGCGGCTGGCGACATCCTTCGAGAGGCCTATCGGACGGCTGGCGTCCCCGAGCGGTTCGACCCCTCCGACGTGCAGTTCCACAGCAAGGACGAGAGCGCGTACGCAATGGGAGTCACCGGAATCATGCGCACGGAGCGCGCCGCCGCGGGGTTCTACTTCGGGAGTTTCGGTTATGAGTCGCTGCTGATTGCCGAGGCTGGTAACAAGGAAGGCATCATTCAGGTCGCCGCGACGGCCGACTTCTTTCAGATTCCTTTCTTTATTTGCGCTTGTGACTACGTGTTGATCGGGGAGGAGCTTTACGC
>RFHN01000314.1 GCA_003695835.1 Armatimonadota bacterium | reverse complement strand
GGGACGAGAAGTCCCGCACGCTCACCGGATCCATGAGGGTGCGAGGAAAGGCGCCTGCTTTCGTCTTTCTCTCCCCCTACGGCGACAAGATCGCGTTCGGGAAACCGGAAGCCTCTTTCACCGGTGGATCGGGCAAAGTAGCGGCTGGAGACGGATACGTCCGCCTCGAGGTGGCCGGCGCGCCCGGAGGGGAGGTTGGCTTCCGAGTGCGATTCAACGAGGCGACAAAACCAAAGGAACCGCCGAAGCCGGAGGCCACAGTCGGCGCGTCGAGCGCCTGGTCCGTCTTGATCGAGCCGAAGCGATCGGAAGGTGTCGCTGGTTGGTACGTGTTCCGAAACGATTGGCTCCTCGGATACGTCGCGGACGGCTTGATCCCGGACCTCGACGTGGACCCTGGCGTGCCGTACACCTACACGATGGTAGCGGTCGGATACGACGGTCAGCTCTCGGACGTTGCCGCTTTTCCCGCGAGGACGCCGATGCCCAGCGACACGCCTCTCACTCGGCTTCCGATGGAGGGTTGGTCCCAGCCCGCTGGACGGCCGCTGCTACATCGCCTCGAGAACGGACAACCGGCGACGCTGGACGGAGCGCAGGGGCACGCGCTGGTCGTTCGTCAAGGGTCTGTCCTTCGCTATCGCGTTTCGCGCGCGTTCCGGGCCTTTTCCGGGACCGTGGGCCCAGACGATTCTTCGCCCGATGGGAGCACGGCTCTGTTTCGCATCGTGGCGGACGGAGAGGAGATCTGGAATAGCGGTCCCGTGCAGAAAGGCGCGCCGGTGTCGTTCAGCGTCCAGATTCCGGACGCCTACCTGCTCGAACTGATCGCGGAGCCCGTGGAGGGGGCAACTGCTGCACAGATTCCCCTTGTTTGGCTCAACCCTCGTCTGACGGCGAAGTAGCTTCCACGAGCAACGCTTGCAGGATGTCCGTCCGCAGCGCGACACCCATCAGGCGGCCCTCTGCCACGACGGGCAGCAGGATCTGATCGGTCTCCAACAGCCGCTGTCGGCAGTCCTCCACGTCGTCGTCCAACTCGCCGATGATTTCCGGCTTCTCTGCGAACTCACCGATCGGAAGCGAAGTGACTTCGCCGAGGCTGCGCCCCTTGGCGATCTCCCAGGCGATCGCCTCTGTGAAGATCCCGACCGGCGCTCGCCCCTCATCCACCACCACAAGGGCGGGGAACTGATAGATGTCCATCTTGTCGACCGCGTCTCGAAACGTCGAGTCGGGCTTCAGGACCGGCAGGTGGACGTGCATGATCTCGCTGATTCGCATGCGCGCCTTACGATACTCGAAACCTCGCCCGCAAGGTACAACCGGAACCGGTCATGAAGGCGATTGGAGCGATCATTGGAGGGACGGGCATCCTCTCCTCGGTGCCGGTTGGCGAGTCGCTTCCTGTGTGCGTACCCACTGCGGATGGCCTTGTGCGAGGGCTGTACCTGAAGGAGCGCAGGGTCTTCTTCTTCCCAAGGCACGGAGGGGCGCACAAAGTCCCGCCCCATCGCGTTCCCTATCGCGGCCTTGCGCTGGCGGCGCGGATGCTGCGCGTTCCGAGGGTCGTCTCGACAGGCGCTGTGGGCAGTCTGCGGTCGGACCTGCCCGCGGGCTCGATCGTTGCCTGCTCCGATCTCTTGGACTTTTCCGCGAGAAACCTAACGCTGTACGAGTCATCCGTGGTCCACACCGACATGACGCACCCGTTCGATCCCGCCCTCCGCCATGCGTTCCGGAAGAGCGCGGAAGAGGTTTCCGAGAGGATTGAGGAAAATGGCGTCTATGTTTGCGTGAACGGCCCCCGGTACGAAACGCCCGCCGAGATCGCCTTCTACCGGCAGGCAGGTGGTGATGTGATCGGGATGACCGTCGGGAGTGAAGCCATCGCGATGCGCGAGGCTGGCGTACCGTATGCATGCCTCGCGTGCGTTACCAATCTGGCGGCCGGTCTCTCTCCAGGGAGTTTGAGCCACGAAGAGGTTGTCGCCAACATGGACACGCTGGCGCACCGTCTGCTTACCATCATCTTTCGCACGTTGGAGGCGATGGACGAGGATGCCGGCAAGGATTAGCGAGATCCACCTCGTTCTTTGCTTCATCCCCTACGTCGGCTCGGCGACCTTCGACCACCTGCTGCGAGAGTGTAGGCTTCGCGGGATCGAGCCAGAGAGGCTTCTGGGGATGGATGAGGATCGGTTGCGCCAGGAATTCGGCCTTCGACCGATCTCGGCTCGCGCCCTGAGTAGTGGCGCGCCTCAAGCAAAACGACGGGCGCAAGAGTTCCTTCAAACCGCCGAGGGGAAACCTGTGCGGATGCTGACGCGGGACAGCCCGCTCTATCCAGCCTCCCTGGAGAACTTCTGCCCTTCGCCACCCGGCTATCTCTTTCTTTACGGGAACGAGCGGCTTCTCGAAAACCCGACGTTCTGCGTCCTCGCCAGTCGAGACGCAACGGAAAAGGACCTGAGCCGCGCCGCCCGCCTCGTCGAGGAACAGACGCTCGCGGGAAAGACGCTCGTGACCGGTGCAGACACCAAGCCGTACCAGCGTGCCGCCCTTGTTCCGCTGCGGTGGGGCGCTCCCCGGATCGTCGTGTTGGATCGAGGACTTGTTCAGGCTCTGGGCCAAAACTTAGACCGAGAACTCTTCTCGGCGGCTCGGGTTTGGCGTCAGCGATTCGATCCCGAGATGGATCTTGCGATCAGCTTCGGACGCCCCGACGAGGGCGCCTCCAAGTCGGCTCTGGCGCGGCGGGACGAGCTCGTCGTGGGACTATCCAACGAGGTGTACGCAGTCCGCCTCCGGGAGGGCGGCACTATGGCCAAGCTTGCAGCGCGGGCAGAGCGGAACGGCAAGACCGTCTCTCCCTAACTCTCGAGAAGCGTTCGCGCCCGCGACAAGACTTCATCCAGCATCGCCGGGGTAAGCCTTCCCGTGAACGTGTTCTGCTGGCTTGGGTGATACGAAGCCAAGAGTCGCCGCTCGCCCAACACGGCTTCCGCTCCGTGCGCGAACTTAACCCGGGGAGCGTCCAGGCAGCGTAACGACTCGGTCCAGGCGATGCCGCCAAGGGCAAGAAGAACCTTCCACGGCATCTTTTCCAGGGTCTCCGTGAGAAAAGGGCGACAGCTTACGATCTCTTCCGGCTTGGGCTTGTTCTGGGGTGGCGCGCACCGGCAGACGGCCGTAATGAGGCAGTCC
>RFHN01000313.1 GCA_003695835.1 Armatimonadota bacterium | reverse complement strand
CGCTACCCATCCCGGTGGGCGTCTATGGAGATGTAGCCAATCCGTGCCCCGTCCTGGCGGATGTCTACCACCTCTTGGGCACAGAGTCCGCTCATCTCAACGTAACGGGGACATCGGGGCTTGCGGCAAAAACGAGCTACATTCTGTTCCTGCTCACCAGCATCTTCCAAAAGCTACCGCAGGCGCCAAGCGCCGAGGATGCATCGGTGGCAGCCGTCATTTTCAACGTCAAAGGATCGGACCTGCTCTTCCTCGACCAGCCAGCCGAGCGTCTCGAAGACGTGGACAAGCAGATTTACGCGGCCTGCGGCTTGGAGCCGAAGCCTTTCGAGAAGGTGGAATACCGAGCGCCGTACCTCAACGAGGACCGCGCGGACGTGGCCTCCAAGCGCACTCACGATGCCCTGAGCGAGCCGAAGGGTTTCTGCTTCGGGCCGGAGCAGGTGCTCCAGCACATCGAGGTCCTCATCAACAAAGACGATGTAGACGCGAAGGCCGACGCAATCTTGGCCCGTCTCCAAAAGGAGCTGAAGGGCGGCGCGTCTTCACTCGGTCACCTCACCGATCTGCTCGAACAGTGGCTTGATGAAGCCGAGCAACACGGCGCTTCCACGGTCCACGGCCATCACACCGCGACGATTCGTAAGGTGTACAACCGCCTCGTCAATCTGCCTGGAAGGTTCGGCGGCCTGATCGCGGATCGAGGCGCTGGCGATCCGCCGCTACCCGAGAAGTTCGAGAATGGCGCCGTTTACGTCATAGACGTCGCCGAATTGGACGCCGACCAACAAGAGTTCGTCTTTGCTGCGGTGATTTCGGACCTGAGGAAGCGGATGGAAGAGGGCGCAAATGCGTTCGGCGTTCGTCGGCTCATCGTCGTTGTGGACGAGCTCAACAAGTTCGCCCCATCGTCCGGTTCGGAGACCTACACGGTGAGGGCCTTGCGAGATATCGCCGCTCGCGGGCGGTATCAGGGTTTGATTCTCTTTGGAGCGCAGCAGTTTCGATCGCGCGTAGATCCACAAATCATCGGCAACTGCGCGAACAGCGCTTACGGCCACATCTTGATGGAGGAGCTGGCCAGCCCGATCTATTCGGCGTACTCCAAAGCGGTTCGAGAGCGATTGGCGAACTGCCACCAGGGAGAAGTCATGTTCCGACACCCGCACTTTTCGCAACCCGTTTTCCTTCGCTTCCCGCGTCCGCCGGTGCTGAAGGGCGAAGACGGCCTCTCGAAGTTTCCTCCCAAGCGCCTGGATCTGGAGGGTCGGCTCATCGCTCTTTGCGAACGCCATGGTGTTTCGCCCAAGGAAACGGTGGATGCCATGAACCAGTTCCTTCCCGAGGATCGAGAAGCGAGAGACAGAGCGATCAACGCGGTAATCACGAAAATCGCCAGCCACGTGAAGAAGAACGAGGCGTTTGATAAGAGCACCCTCCGCCGGTTCCTGCGCGAAGAAGGACAGGAACCGGCGCGGGACAGCTATGCCGACGCACCGCTTCCCAAGGATCCCGAAGACCCGTTCGCAGAGAAGACGCGACGATGATCATCGAAGTGCGGGACCTGCGCCACTCTTTTGGTAAGAAAGAGGTACTGAAGGCGCTAACATTCGAGATCGAAAAGGGACAATGCGTCGCGGTCATGGGCGCGTCCGGAGGAGGGAAGACCACGCTGTTGCGCATCTTGGCCGGACTTCTTCGTCCGTCGAGCGGTGAAGTCACGGTATTGGAGGTCAATCTTGCCCGTGCCAACGAAGACGCCCTCGATTCCGTGCGAAAACGGATGGGGATCGTCTTCCAGTCTGGAGCGCTCTTCGACTATCTCAACGTGTTCGAGAACGTCGTCTTCGCTCTCCGCCGCCGCAAGCGGCATACCTTGGCCGAGTTGAAGCAGCGCGCGGCTGAATGCCTGGCAATGGTGGGGCTCGATGGCACGGAAACCCTGATGCCCTCCGAGCTGAGCGGCGGCATGCGCAAACGGGTTTCCGTGGCCCGCGCCCTCGCAACGGAGCCCGAGCTACTCTTCTACGACGAACCGACAAGTGGCCTCGATCCCGTGACGGCGTACTCCATGGACGCCCTCATTCGAGAAGTCAATGAGAAGACGGGAGCGACCTCGATCATCGTCAGCCACGATCTGCACTCCGTGCTTCGGGTTGCGGATCGTGTCCTGTTCCTGTACGAAGGGGAGATCATTGCGGATCAACCGCCGCTCGAGTTCAGGGAGAACCCCGATCCCAGGATCCAGGAGATCGTGCAGAAGGCGGAAGCGGAACAGCTCGCCCAGGCGGGCGGGTAGCCTTCCGGCATGCTTACGGCTCTCGTTGCATGCCTGGTCTCGACGCAAACCTCACCGACGACTCTCACCCAATACCTCGTTCTTCCGCCTGTGGGAGTGTACGGTCGCTCGCCAGTGCGCATGGACGCCTTGGCGGCTGCGGCGATTCGGCAAGGCGGCTGGCACGCGCCCAGTGCAGGTGAGCAGGTTGCGCTTCCGGATGGTCGTAAGGTCTCATGGGAAAGCGCCCAGGCGGGGGAGGACGGTTGGCTCGAACATCGCTTCCTGCGAGGGGGTTATGCCTACGGCGTGTTCGAGGCGCCGGCGCGGAGAGTGTATCTCCTGGATGCGCAGGGGGCGAGCAACTGCCGCATCAACGGCGCCCCTCGTGCGGGCGATCCCTACTCCAACGGCGCGCTCGTATTGCCGTTCCTCGCCGAGCGCGGAAAGAACGACCTGTTCTTCCAAGTCGGTCGTGGCAGGTTGCGAGCCAGGATCATGGAGCCGCCAGCCCCCGTCTTCTTGCTTGACCGGGATATGACCCTCCCGGACATCCTCGAAGAGGAAGAGGGGCCGTTTCCGGCAGGCGTCACGGTAGTCAACGCGACCGAAGAGCCTGTCAAGATTATGCTGGGCGCAAGGTCGGGCGGTCGCTTGACTGGTGTCGAGCCGGAGTTCTCCCTCGCGCCACTCACGATTCGGAAAGAGGTCATCTTGATTCCTAAGCCTGACGACCTGAGCGGGGAGTCTCTTTCTGTGGAGTTGACAGTCACCGCTCGCGGATCCCGAGAGACCTACTCGCACTCGCGTACCGTGTCCATACCGATTCGCTCCATCCATAGGCTCCATCGAAGGACGTTCCTTTCTGGCATTGACGGCAGCGTGCAGTACTACGCCGTGCAGCCGGCGACCGGCGAAGAGACGCCGGCGCTCGTGTTGTCTTGTCACGGCGCCAGCGTCGAGGCTTGGAATCAGGCGGCGTCCTACGCGCCCAAGAGCTGGGCCACCAT
>RFHN01000027.1 GCA_003695835.1 Armatimonadota bacterium | reverse complement strand
TACGCTTCCTGCCACAGCCGCTTCCGTTCTTCCGGGGGCAAGCCTTCGAGCTCTGGTATGGATCCGAACGACCAATCAGACGGCATGCCTGCAAAGGGTACCTTACGCATAACCAGGAAGGGTATATAATTCATCAATGCGGATCGGTTCTATTCATCCACACGTTCCTCACCCGAAAGAGAAGATGCACCGTACCCGCGGCAAGTTGGAGGCGTTGAACGAGAGGATTCTCGACTGGGTTTCCGAACATATCTTAGCGTCGATCATCATGTTCGATATCGCACTGGTTGTGCCGCTGCTCGCAATTCCCCTCTCCGACACCATTAAGATCACCCTCGGCGTGGTTTCGGGCTCGTGGATTCAGTGGTGGGCGCTGCACGCACTGCAACGAGGCCAAATCAAGGCTGAACGACAGAGAGCAGCGAAGGCCGACGCGGACCATGAGGCGTTGTCACATATCGCCATCCAGGTGGACCGAATCGCCGCAATGCTGGAATCAGAGCGCGGGCAGGCATGAAGGTCGGTCAACGGACGAAGGTCCCGCTGAAATGTGAGCCAACAAAAAAAGATTTCCGGGCAGCGTGCTATCCTTGCAGGCCGTCACCAGCCAACTACTTTCGCCGCTGAGGGGCTTAGCTTCCGTGTTCGGGATGGGAACGGGCGTTTCCCCCTCGCCATGGCCACCCGGAAATCAGGTTGAGCGTATTCTACCCCGTTCGGCCGCCGTTGTCAAGCCCCGAGGATTTCTGGGTAGACTTCTCCCGGTTTCGGGAGGAGATTTGGGTGATCCAGTGTCCCCAGTGTGGAAACCTCGTCCCGCCGACGTTCGTTCGGTGTCAGTTCTGCGGGCGCGACCTTAGCAACATCGCGCGCGCCGTGAGAAGTGGATGATTACCGACCGCAACATCCCGGCGCCGGCATGGTTGGTCCTGAAGGGCGACTACGTGAAGGAGAACGGTTCAACGAGTTGGTCCCTGTTGGAGTTGCGTGAGGACGGCACGTCTGGAGAAGCGCAGGGTCGTTTCCTTCTACCGTCAAACGCGCCCACGTGAGTAAACTGGTCGAATGGGCAAAGTACGCTTGTTGGTAGGAACCCAGAAAGGCGCCTTCGTATTCACCTCGGACAACCGAAAGGACTGGAAGATTGACGGTCCGCACTTCGCCGGCTGGGAGATCTACCACGCCAAAGGTTCGCCCGCAGACCCCGACTGGATCTATCTCTCTCAAAGCACCGGATGGTTTGGGCAGCAGGTGCAACGTTCGACCGATGGGGGGAAGACGTGGGAGACCGTGGGCAATGAGTTCCCCTACGAGGGAGACCCGGGCACCCACAAATGGTACGACGGATCGCCTCACCCATGGGAGTTCAAACGCGTTTGGCACTTGGAGCCGTCTCTTGACAACCCGGAGGTCGTCTATGCTGGAGTGGAGGACGCGGCTCTATTCAAAAGCGAAGATGGCGGAAAAAGCTGGTACGAGCTTCCGGGACTGAGGAATCACGGATCCGGCAACGATTGGCAACCTGGCGCCGGAGGCATGTGTCTCCACACGATCCTCATGGACCCCCAGAACCACGACCGCATGTGGGTCGCCATCTCGGCGGCCGGGGTCTTCCGCACAGAAGACGGTGGGAAGACCTGGAAGCCCGTGAACAAAGGGCTGCACTCCGATTTCATGCCAGAGCCGGAAGCGGAGGTCGGTCATTGCGTGCACCGGATCGATGCGCATCCCACCCGGCCGGACACGCTCTACATGCAAAAACACTATGATATTATGCGCAGCGACGACGGCGGAGATACCTGGTACGAAGTGAGCGGAAACCTTCCGAGCGATTTCGGTTTTCCCATCGCCGTCCATGCGCACGAGCCGGAAACTATTTATGTCATTCCGATCGAAAGCGATTCGCTTCACTACGTTGCGGAAGGTCGCCTCCGCGTGTATCGTAGTAGGACGGGCGGCAACGAGTGGGAAGCGCTCACCAACGGCTTGCCGCAAGAGCATTGCTACGTCAACGTGCTGCGCGACGCAATGGCGGTAGACCAACTGGACCCGTGCGGACTCTACTTCGGAACGACGGGCGGGCAGGTCTACGCGTCTGCCGACTCGGGAGACAGCTGGCAGGCGATCGCATCCAACCTGCCGAAAGTGCTCTCCGTGGAGGTGCAGACCCTTGATTAGGGTGCGCTTGCCCTATCAACTCACAAAACTGGCAAAAACCTCGGACGAGGTCGAGTTGGATGTCGAGCCGCCGGTGACTCTGCGACGCATTCTCGATGCGCTCGAGAAAGAGTATCCACCGTTGCGCGGGACCACACGGGATTACCTGACCGGGCGGCGGCGCGCCATGGTTCGTTTCTTTGCGTGTGGCCAAGACCTGTCGGATGTAGATATGGACACGCCGCTGCCACAAGATGTCGCCGAGGGACGGGAACCGCTTCGGATCGTAGGCGCGATAGCCGGCGGGTAAGGGAACCGTGCCGGGCGGATTGTTGTTCTATGGTTTAAGGCGCCCGCATGCGGCGCCGGTAGGAGGTGTCCGCATGATTCGCAACTGGATTTGGATTCCGCTCGCTTGGCTCGTGTTCGCCCTCTTCGGCTGTTCCGGATCCGTGAGTGGGGGTGAGAAGACCGCTTCCGCCCCTGCCGCATCCGCGGACTTGGACGCGTCGGCTTCGGCCATGGAAAAGGAAGGCGCCGAAGCGGTTCTCGCTTCCTACACAGAGCGGCAAGTGATCCGTCGCGCGGAGCTCACGGTACGCGTTGCCAACGCCGCCGAGGCGGAAGCGAAGGCGCGTCAGCTTGCCGAAGACGTCGGCGGGTTCGTCGAGTCCAGCTCTTCCGAAAACTTGACGGGCGAGCGTCCGTACGTCAGCATGCGGTTGCGAGTCCCCGCGAGCCGGTTCGACGAAGTCCTCGATCGCCTGGCACAACTCGGGACCCCGTTGCGGCGGAGCGTTAGCGGGGAAGACGTAACGATGCAGCTCGTGGACATCGAGGCTCGTCTCAAGAACCTGCGCGCCCAAGAGGACGCTCTTCGTTCGATTCTCTCTAAGGCAACGAAAGTAACGGACGTGATCGAGGTCAATCGCCAACTCGCCGAAGTTCGAGGGGAGATTGAGAGGATGGACGCCCAGCGCTTGCAGCTGAAGGAACTGGTGGCTCTTTCCACCATTGATGTAACGTTCGATGAGAGCGCGGCCGCAGCCGTCGGTTCCGGCGACCCAGGATGGTTCAAAGAGGGCTGGGCGACCGCGACGGATGCATTCGCGGGCTTCCTTCGCGAGTTGGCACTGGTCGGAGTTTGGCTCGCGGTCTTCTCGCCGCTTTGGCTTCCGTTCTTGCTTTGGATTGCGTGGCTGTTCGTTCGCAGCGCGCGTCGAGCGCGGAGTAGGGAAGGGGTGTCCGAGCCTCCGGCGTAGGCTCAGTGGCTCCCAGCCCGGCGATCCTCACTCAGGCAGCGTTAGCCAGTGCAGCCCACATCGCCTGGCCGGCGAATCCCTACCGCGCCAGCGCCTCTTCTATGGCTTCGACAGCAACCCAAACCTCGTCTGCGCTCTTGACGACGGGGAAGGGCAGTATCCGTTGATCACGAAGTCCACACGATCGCCGGGGTCGACGACCGACACCGGTCCCCCAGTCGTTTCCGACCGGAACCAGTTGCCCGGCTCGTCGGTGAGAAAGAAAGTGTCGGCGCTGTCCCGTGTCACGAGTGGCGTTCCACACGTGATGAGTACTGCGACTAGGGTTGAAAGCATGGTTTGTTTCCTTCTTGTGTGACCCAGGAGGCCGCGCACGCCGCGTTTGATACAGCTTCAGCGTCAGTCGTGTGCGTTGGGGTGGGGGAGAGGGGAGGGG
>RFHN01000026.1 GCA_003695835.1 Armatimonadota bacterium | reverse complement strand
GTACCGCGGCCGGTGATGGTGAAGACGTCCTCGACTGCCATGAGGAACGGCTTGTCAATATCGCGCTCCGGCGTCGGGATGTAGTTGTCAACGGCCTCCATCAGTTCGAGGATCTTCTTGGTCCAGGGATCGTCGAGGTTGATCGGATCCTGCTCCATGACCTTGAGGGCGGAGCCGCGAATGACCGGCACATCGTCGCCGGGAAAATCGTACTTGCTGAGCAGATCGCGGACTTCCAGCTCCACGACGTCCAGCAGCTCTTCATCGTCCACCATGTCGCACTTGTTAAGGAAGACGACGATGTACGGGACGCCGACCTGGCGAGCCAAGAGAATGTGCTCGCGAGTCTGCGGCATGGGGCCGTCCGCGGCGGAAACGACGAGAATCGCGCCGTCCATCTGCGCCGCGCCCGTGATCATGTTCTTGATGAAGTCCGCGTGACCGGGACAGTCCACGTGCGCGTAGTGGCGATTCTTCGTTTCGTATTCGGCGTGGAAGATGTTGATGGTGATGCCGCGGGCCTTTTCTTCGGGCGCAGCGTCAATCTCATCATACTTCTTCGCTTCGGCGAGACCCTCCGCCGCGAGCACGCGCGTGATCGCGGACGTCAGGGTGGTCTTACCATGGTCAACGTGACCGATGGTTCCGATGTTGACGTGTGGTTTGGTTCGTTCGAACTTAGCTCTTGCCATGGTTTCCTCCTGATTACTTGGTCATATGTCCGTGGGTTTTGTTGATGATTTCTTGTGCCACATTCTGAGGAACTTCCTCATAGTGGGACGGGGTCACGTTTGGCGCGGCACGACCCTGGGAGAGCGAGCGGAGCGCCGTTACGTAACCAAAGAGTTCCGCGAGCGGAACGTGAGCCTTGACGACTTGCACGCCACCCGGAGCAGGCTCGGTTCCCTCGATGCGGCCTCGGCGAGAGTTGATATCGCCGATCACGTCACCGAGGTACTCCTCCGGAGTGGTCACTTCGACATGCATCACCGGTTCTTTCAAAGCCGGGTTCGCCTTCTGCATCGCGTCTCGGAAGGCGAGGATCGCCGCCTGCTTGAACGCGATCTCACTCGAGTCCACCTCGTGGTACGACCCGTCCACGAGCCGAACCTTCACGTCCACGACGGGATAGCCCGCCAGGACACCGCTCTCCATCGCCTCGCGAACGCCCTTCTCGACTGCCGGGATGTAATCCTTCGGAATCACACCGCCAACGATCGCGTTCTCAAACTGGAACCCCGCGCCAACCGGCAGCGGCTCGATCTCCAGAACGACGTGGCCGTACTGACCCGAACCACCCGTTTGGCGAATGAACTTGCCCTCGCCCTTTGCGTGCGTCCGCGGAGTCTCCTTGTACGCGACCATCGGGCGTCCCTGATTTGCATTCACGCCGAACTCGCGGCCGAGGCGATCCACGATGATCTCGAGGTGCAGCTCGCCCATGCCGCTGATAATCGTCTGGCCGGTCTCCTCGTTCGTCGAGATTCGGAACGTGGGGTCCTCTTGCGCCAACCGATGCAGACTCTGGGACAGCTTTTCCTGATCCGACTTCGACTTCGGCTCGATTGCGATCGAGATGACCGGATCCGGGAATCGAATCGCCTCGAGGACGATCGGATCCGACGGCGCGCAAACTGTGTTCCCAGTGGTGACGTCGTTGAGACCGATGACGCCGACGATGTCGCCCGTAAGCGCCTCGTCCACATCCTCGCGGCTATTGGCATGCATCCGCAGGATTCGACCGACCCGCTCCTTCCGCTTGACGAACTCGTTCGTCTGCGGATCTCGATAGCAAACCAACACCTGCGCGCTCTTTTCCAGCCTGCCGCTATAGACCCGGATGTACGTGAGACGACCGACGTACGGGTCGCTCATGATCTTGAACGCAAGAGCGGTAAACGGCTCGGCGTCGTCGGGCTTTCGCGTCAGCTCCTCGCCGGTGTCCGGGTTGACACCCTTGACCGGGCCGATATCGAGCGGCGAGGGCAGGAAGTCCACCACCGCGTCCATGAGGGCCTGCACGCCCTTATTCTTGAAACTGCTGCCGCATAGGACGGGCACGATGGTCGAGTCCAAGGTGCCTTGTCGAATGACGGAAACAATGGACTCGGTCGAAATCTCCTCCCCTTCGAGGAACTTCTCCATGATGGAATCGTCTACGTCCGCGCACGCCTCGAGCAGCTTCTCGCGGTACTCCGCAGCCTGACCCATCATTTCCTCGGGGATGTCTACGTCGTCGTACTCCTTACCGAGCTCGTCCTTGTAGATGCGGGCTTTCATGCGGATCAGATCCACGTACCCGCGGAAGTCCGACTCCGCGCCGATCGGGATCTGGATCGGGACGGCGTTCGCGCCCAGACGGTCTCGAATCTTACGGACGACCTCGAAGAAGTCGGCGCCGAGGCGGTCCATCTTGTTGATGTATACGATGCGCGGGACGCCGTACTTGTTCGCTTGCCGCCAAACCGTTTCGCTTTGGGGCTGGACGCCCCCCACCGCGCAGAAGACGGCGATGACGCCGTCCAGGACGCGCAGCGATCGCTCGACCTCGACGGTGAAGTCCACGTGCCCGGGCGTGTCAATGATATTGACCTCGTGATCCCGCCAATAGCAGGTGGTTGCCGCGCTGGTGATCGTGATGCCGCGCTCCTGCTCCTGCTCCATCCAGTCC
>RFHN01000312.1 GCA_003695835.1 Armatimonadota bacterium | reverse complement strand
GGACAAGGCTGGGGCGCGTCTCGAGGATCTCGTAGGGCTTGTTGCCGACGTTGGGCCTGGTTCGTTCACGGGGGGTCGCGTGGGCGTCACGATTGCGAAGACGCTGGCATGGGCGAAAGGACTCCCCGTCGCCGGCATCCGCTCGTTTGCGCTCATCAGCGAACCGCCAGTCGCCGTACCCTCCCGGAAGGGGCGCTACTTGGCGCTGCACGCCACAGGCGAGGTGGAAGAGGTGGACGACGTGACGGTCCGAACGGTGGCCGCAGCCGGATACGGCTCGGCGTTCCCGGAGCCTCTCTACCCGGATCCGGAGAGGGTTCTTCTTCACTGGTCCGACTTGCGATGGACTCAACCGGAAGAGCTGGTTCCGGAGTACGTGCTGGAGCCGGGAATCAGCAAGCCGAAGGTGCCCTATCCCAACGTCGAGCCGTAGCCGAAATCCAGCCAGCGTGTCAGAATACGCGACCGTGCCGCCAATTGCGGACCTGCCATCGTTCCTCCCAAAGGGCGTTCCTCTCCGTGAGAACGTCAGCATGGCGCCTTACACGACCATGCAGGTGGGTGGCTCCGCGGAATACCTCATCGTCGTGCGCGATCTCGGCTTGCTTGCGGAGGTGGCGAGCGCCCTGCACGCCGCCAGCGTCCCTCATTGGGTGCTGGGTTCCGGCAGCAACCTTGTCGTTTCCGATCGGGGAATTCCGGGCGTTGTCGTCATCAATGCCTGCGATCGAATCGAGGTCGGAACGGAAACGATGGCGGAGTGTGGATGCTGGTTCCAGGATCTCTTCTTGGCCGCGGCTCAGGCCGGATTGGAAGGACTGGAGTTCGCGGTAGGCATTCCCGGTACGCTCGGCGGCGCCTTGGTGAGCAACGCCGGCGCCTATCGGAGCAGCATCGGCGCCCTCTTGACCGCGGTTGATGTCGTCTGGGAGGGGGTTCGGAAAACCGTCGAACCTGAAGCCTTGGAGTTCCGGTATCGAGATTCCATCCTCCGTCGCCCCGGCGGTCCCCGCATCGCGCTCCTTCGCGCGTGGTTACGGCTGGAGCCTGGCGAGCCTCACCACATCTATAACCTCGCGCGGGATTATCAGCGGCAGAGAATCAGCAAGCAACCCCCACACCCAAGCGTCGGCTCCTTCTTCAAGAACGTGCTGGACCGTTCCCTTGCCGAATCGCTCGACTCCCTGCCCGCGAGTCTGAAGGAAGCGGGCGTCATCCCGGCTGGGTATCTGCTCGAGGCGTGCGGGATGAAAGGACTGCGACGCGGGAACGCGATCGTATCCAGGATGCACGCCAACTTCCTTTGCAACTTGGGCGGCGCCAAAGCGTCGGACATCCGCTGGCTTGCAGAAGAGGCGAAGCGCCGAGTTCGCGATCAGTTCGGCGTCGAGCTGGAAGAGGAAGTCCTCTACGTCGGTGACTGGTCGGGTTGGGAGGCTGCGAATTGAGCGACACCGCTATCGGATTCCTGATTGCGCTCGTCAGTTCGGCCGCATTCGCGGCCTACATCTTTCCCCGGAAGCTCAGCCGTTTGAGCGTATGGGCGTACCAGTTCTATCTGTCTCTGGCCGTTGCTCCCCTGTGCGTCGCCGTTGCGCTGGCCGTGGATCGAACGATCGTAGGCCGGAGCGACCTGGTGCTTCTCTCGTTTTCTTGCGGAATCATCTGGACGCTTGGGTCACTCAGTTACAGCACCGCTGTGGACTACATCGGTGTGGCGCGGAGCACGCCCATCAAGAACATGGCTCCGTTCTTCGCTTCGATCTATGGCATCCTCATCTTCCACGAGTACAGTTTGAGCGACCCGATCTCGCTGGGCCTTGCGATCGGTGGGGTCGTGTTGATGACGGTCGCGGCGATCGTCTTGGGTCGCGCGAGCGCACCCGAGTCGGAGAGGGCGCTCGCGTTCCAAAACGGGAGCGCACCGGAAGCTCGGCGCCGAGCCTTCCAAATTGGAGTCTTGGCGTCTTTCGGTGCGGCGTTCTTTTACGGCGCGTACGCCATCCCGCTGAAGGTCGTGTTGCGCGAAGGGATAACCGCGTACCAGGCGGTCGCCTGGCTCGGCATCGGCGTACTCGTGAGTTCCTTCCTTCTCTTTTGGATCAAAGAGCGCCGGCTCTCGCCTAAGGCCGAGGGAAGACAGATCCGCCTCTCGTTGGTCGCGGGAGCCATCTGGATGAGTGGACAGACGCTGGGCACGGTCGCGATGGTGTTTGTGCCGATGAGCATCTCTTGGCCAGTTTCCAATCTCAGCACGTTGATCGCGATCGCTTGGGGCGTGTGGATCTACAAGGAAGTACACCTTGAGAGACACTTGCGCGAGGTCGGCGTCAGCCTCGTGAGTTACGCGGCAGGATTAGTGATGCTCGCCTTGGCTGCGCCCGCCGGCCACGTTTAACCGCAGAGCTCGGTTACAATCGGTCGCATGCGCGTCGTAGCAGTGGATGCGGGCGCCGGCTCTGTCAGGCTCCTCGCCGTCCGCCTTTCCGGAGAAGGGTTGGAGATCGAGGGACAGAGCGCATTCGCGACGCCGTGGTACGACGACGGTCGGTTCGAGCGCTGGGACCTGCGAGCCGTCGTCGAGGGGATTCGTAACGGACTCGCGGACGCCGGAGAGTTCGACAGTTGGTCTGTGGACACGTGGGGCGTTGACTTCGGCCTCTTGGACGAGCAGGGGCGACCGATCGCCGATCCGATCCGGTATCGCGACCTCTCCCACGTAGCCGGGCGCCGAGCGATGGACGAGCGAATCGGCCGCGAGCGCCTGTACAGTCTCACCGGCATCCAGCCCCACTCCTTCAATACCGCCGCCCAACTCATGGCGCGAAGACTCCGTGGCGACGAAGAGCTTGCACAAGCCAAGAGGCTCCTGTTCCTTCCCGACCTGATCCATGAACTCGTTGGCGGCAAAGCGCAAACGGCCGAGCGGAGCATCGCCTCGACGTCGGAACTACTCGGGCTTGACGGCGAGTGGTGTGGCGAGGTTTGCGACGCCATCGGCGTCCGAAACCTGCTTCCGGCGATCTGCGCCGAGGGGAGACAATCCGACGGCGTCCGCACACTCGGGCACGACACGGCCTGCGCCGTACTGGCGGCCCCCGGCGAAGGGGATGACTGGGCCTATATCAGCTCCGGGACCTGGTCGCTGGTCGGCGTCGAGCTCGAACACCCGATCCCGACGGCGGAGGCGATGCAGGCAGGGTTCACGAATGAGCGAGGCTATGGCGGCAGCGTCCGTTTCCTGAAGAACGTGATGGGCCTCTGGCTCCTGGAGAGGGCGCGCGGCGAGAGACCCATCGAGCAGTGTCTGGCAGAGGCCGAGAGAGCAGAACCCACTGGCGTCCATTTCGACGTCAACCACCCCTCGCTCCTCAATCCGGATGACATGGCTGCCGCGATCCGCGCTTTGGCTGACGGCCCCCTTGGCAGCGAAGCGGCACTCTACCGGTGCATCTTGGAAAATCTGGCTTCCGCCTACGCGGAGGCGATTGCCCAGGTCGAGCGGCTGACGGGGAAGGCCGTTCAGCGGATCCACGTGGTCGGCGGGGGCTGCAGGAACCGGCTTCTAAATGAGCTGACCGCGCAGGCGACCGGCAAATCGGTCATCCTCGGGCCGGTGGAGGCTACGGCGGTCGGTAACGCTCTCGTGCAGCTGGCCGCTCTGCGAGGCGTTCCGGACTCTCTCCACGAGCTACGAGCGGTGGTTCGCCGCTCTTT